>JAGVKC010000070.1 GCA_020050775.1 Minisyncoccota bacterium | reverse complement strand
GGTGTATGAATTCAAAGAGTCGCGCGTAGTCATCCTTCACTCCTGCCCAATATCCTTGCGCGAGCTTGTCGTACTGATCATAGAGAACAGGAATGGTATCTCCTTCCGGATCAAAGTTAATCGCTTGATTTATGTCTTTACCGAGGAGTGCGAGGCGAAAGATTTTGGTAGGTACGAGCGCAGAGAGATCCTTTGCGCTAGAACCACGACCTTTAGAAGAAGACATTTTTTTGCCGCCGACAAGGAAGAATTCGTACGGAGTATCGAGCGGCGGCTCATACGAGAACACTTCGTTAGAAATATGAGCGGTTACGTCGCGCGCGCCACCTTTGGTCGAGTGGTCTTTGCCGGCGCCTTCCACCTGCACACCTACAACCTTCCACTTCGCAGACCACTCTACTTTGAATGGAAACTTTGCCTTTCCTCCAAAAGGAGACACTACTCCCTCGTGCCCGCAGCCTTTCGCCCACTTCACCAGAGCCTCCTCGCAACGATATGAAACCTTTTCGCCGTCCCATGCAAACACTTTAGTAGTGCCTACGTTGCCGCAGCTCTCACAGATAACCGCTAGAGGGTACCAGTCGTCCAGTTTCTGGGAGCCTGACACTTCTCTGTAGATTCTGCGGATGTCGGCGGCATGGTCTAGTGCCGTGCGAATAGCGTCATCCATCTTTCCGGAAAAATATAGTTCGCTAACATTGTAAAACTCCGGCGTGAAGCCTGCGCCCTGTATTACCTTTTTGAATTCTGCTGCAAAGTATTCTGCAAAATTTTCATGTCCTTCTTCAGGAGAAGGAATGCTGCGCAGAGGCTTCCCCATGTACTGGCGAAACGACTCCGGGAGATACTCCGAGAACCCGTCCATCGGGTCCATGTCGTTGAATTCGTATTTGAATGTGTGCTCAACACCCAAGTCAGTGAGCGCTTCCGCTACAGCACCGTGTATTGCCACACCGCGCATGGAACCCACGTGCACGCGGCCAGAGGGGGTTTTTTCGTCGCGAATAAGAATAGGCGTACCCTGCGTTCCAAAACGCTTCTGTGCAACTTGCGCAATACGGTCTGCCCAAAACATTCCTTATAGAGTAGCGTTTTTCTTCCAGAAACTCTAGCGCGTTGACAAATGTTCTAACATCGGACATTTTGCATATACTAGTTCTTTACAAAAAGGAGTGAACGATGAATCTCTCCACTGCTATGTGGGCCTGGGGCCTAGCATCGGCATTCACGCTCTGGCCGATGATTGGAAAGTCCCTGCAAGTCTCTGGACCTTGGGTTAGCGCTATCGTTATTCTGATGTCCACCGTTGCTGGACTGGGACTCGCCTATGGCGATATGCACGCTGCCCCTGTTCCGGATATTAAGAAAATCCTTATCCTCTGCGCTGCCGGCATCCTCAATGGTGCCGCGTTCTACTACTACGGCGTTAAGGCTAACGACCCGGCTGTGGCGACAGGTCAGTTTGCCATGGCGCTGATACTCATGATGGTGATCATGACCGCCGTATTCGACTGGGTCTTTAACGGCACAGTTCTTACGTCCCAACAATGGCTAGGTTTAGGTCTAGCAATAGTCGCTATTTGGCTTATCGCAAAATAACATCCCCGGCACTTGTGGTGCCGGGGATTTCTTTTTTGTATTATTCAACCTTCAGAATCTTGTATTTTTGTACTCCGCGGGGAGTTTGGAAGGAAAACTCATCTGCTTTCTTCTTTCCAAGAAGCGCATTGCCCAAGGGAGAATGATAGGACACTTTTCCTTCGATGATATTTGCCTCTTCAGCACCAACAATCGTGTAGGTGTGCTTATCAGTTCCTGCAAGTGGTTGAACAACTACCGTAGAACCCATGCCGATGACATCGGTCTTAGTTCCGCGCACGATTTTAGCGCTCTTGAGTATTGCCTCGAGCTTGCCGATACGCTCTTCAACGGCGGCCTGCATTTCGCGAGCTTCCTGGTATTCAGCATTTTCAGAAAGGTCGCCGAGTGAACGCGCATATTCAAGCTGTTCCGCAACTTCGCGGCGGCGTGTGGTGCGCAGTTCGTCGAGCTCACGAGTGAGCTCTTCAAACTTTTCTTGTGACATCAGTTCTTCAGTCATGTGTTTTCTTACATAAAACCGCCAAAGGCGGCTGGGTGAGACTAGTAGTGTAGCCGAACTGACCCACAAGTCAATCAGCCCTAAAATCCTTACATAGGAGGGTCCTATGGTTTTAGTTGAGATACTCCGTGCCGTACACTTCCATATAACGGAAGAACTCAGCCATAGTTGCAGGGGCGCCCACAAGCGTGCCTGCGGGTCCCTTTTCAAGCACAATCGCATAGGCATAGCGTGGGTTCTCGTACGGCCAGAACCCTATCATCCAGGAATTAACATACTCCTTGCGTGCGCCAACTTCTGCAGTGCCAGTCTTTGCTGCTACAGAAACAAATGGGAATTTCACGGCCTGCGCAATACCAGTCGTCACACTTTGTCGCATACCTTCGCGCGCAACCGCAAACGCATCTGCGCTCATAGATATTTTTTTGCCTTCAGGCGTAGAGGTTGCGAGTAATTTTGGAATGAGAAGCGTTCCGTTGTTTGCTATTGCTGCTGTTGCTCGCGCTGCCTGCAAGGGAGTTACTTGCGTGCCGTATTGACCTATAGAGGTATGGTATGTATTACCCAGGCGCCAGGTTGGGTCATCTGGAAACGTTTTTGCCTTCCATTCTGGTGTTGGAATATTGCCAGATACTTCTGAGAAACCTGCGAGTCCTGCATCTTCTCCAAACCCGAACAGTCCTAGATATTTGTCGAGCCGTGCAATACCAAGCCCAAGCTGGTCTTGATAACCTCCACCAACTGCGTAGAAATATACGTCGGAAGACACCGCAATGGCTTCGCGCGCGTCAGTCCAGCCGTTTACGCGCCAGTCTTTAAATACCGTGGGAAGTTCGGGATTGTAGGGATTAGGAATGGAAATAGAGCCAGTTGAGAGAATTTGTTTGTATTCATCAATAACACCTTCGTTAATAGCAGCAGCGGCAACTATCGGCTTAATGATAGAACCCGGGGCGTAGAGTCCGTCGGTCGCTCGGTTAAGGAACGGCAGTGCTCTGTCGCTGTTGTAGTTGGCAATCATATCTCCATCACCCTGTGTCATCGCAGTTTGTGAATATTCCGGATAGCTGGTAAGCGCAAGAAGTTCTCCGGTACGCACGTCCATAATGGCACCCGCACCACCTTGGAACCGAGAACCACTCACTCGTGTTGCAAGTGCATCAAATAGCGCCTGATTCACTCCTGCATCCAGCGAAAGCGTAATGGTCTCCCCCGCTACGGCAGAGCGCACCGCTGCTTCGGAGACCACATCTCCACGCGCATCTGTTTCGGTGAGGCGCAGGCCGTTCTCTCCTTCAAGGCGCGCGTCGAACGCTTTCTCGGCACCATCGATGCCCTGATATTCATCGCGGAAATAAAAACCCGAAGAATCTTTTGCGGGGCCTTTTGCGTAGCCTATCACGTGAGCTAAGCCGCGGTACGCGGCATACAGGCGCTGCGCAAAGTCATCGGTTAAGTTTGTGCGTTCGTTCCACGCGAGCGGCTCGCCCGTACGGTCCTGCAGAACGCCGCGATCAGCAAAGATAACTTTTTCCGCAAGCTGATTTTCCCGCGCCTGTTTTGCATACTGCGCGCCTTCTACAACCTGTAAAATGCCTGCGCGCGCAAGAAGCGCGAACGAAAGAAGTGCGATGAGAGAGCTGGTTATAACAAAAGAGCGGGGGCTCAAAGGACGTTCTATACGGCCCTCGAAGCGGTCACGGTCAAAGTCGGAGATATTCGACGTGTCGATAAGTATCTCGTCAGGGTTTATTTCTGCGTGTCTACGGCGACGCCTCAGGAATCTTCGCGGCATCTACGAAGTATATGCGCTAAGCGGCTTCTTTGACAAAAGGGGGCAGAATGATAGCTTCAGACAAGAGGTTAACAACAGGAGGCGTCCTATGACGGCGTCTAGACCGATCGGTTCCCCGGCTTTTTATTGTAGTTTCTGTAATAAAAGCCAGTACGGAGTAAAAAGGATGATCGCGGCGGGCTATACAGATGCCGCCTTCATCTGTAACGAGTGCACGGACCTCTGCTACGACATCGTGCACGACGGCGAATTTTTCCACAGAATTAAGACGCGTTGGGAGAAGATGAAATATTTCCATGGCGCATGGTTGGGAGAATTCTGGAGAAGGTTCCCTGTCTAACACAGCGACCGCCGGCTACAAGCCGGCGGTATTTTTTATACCCTCTCAGGAGAACCTCTTTGCAGGAGGAAACGTGAAGAGAGTAGACGCAATGCCGCAGATAGAAGCGCAACAAGAGTTACTGGGAAGTACAAATATTGGGCAAGACCGGTAGGTGCACCCCAGGCAATATCCAAAATGAGCGCGGCGAATACCGCAAAAAATATGCGACCCGAAAGAGCTGCGAGTAGAATTCCTGCGATTGAAAGCGGCCACAGCGGCATAAGAAAGCCTAGCGCCACTAGAATAAATGAAACTGCGTATATAAATCGACTACTCTGTGTCATGAGTTTGCTGTGTTAAGACTTCAACGTAGCGCAGCTCTAAAGGATTGAGCGGAAGCTTCATATATAGAAGCATAAACGATTCTCCTTCTTGTGCATCCACATAGGTAATGTTGGCAACGAAGGAGGAGCCGATACCAGGAAATGCGACAGCGTCTCCCACGACTACATCACTTCCCGCTGGCACCTCTGCAAACAGAGTGCCGCCCCCCTGCCCGCCGACGTTTATAGGTAGCGCCGTGTCTTCCACTGTGCGCGGCAGAAGTAATGCCTGATGTTCCTCGCCTGGAGCAGAAAAAAGCGTTATACGAGACGCAGTTGCATACACCTGGCTTACGCGACCTATAAGTGTAGAACCGCCGGCAGAGACGTAAGCGCCAAGCACTACGCCATCTTGTGCGCCTATATCAATAACGAGCGTATCGTAGGGACTTGCGGGGGGGCGCTGCAGTATCGCACCGAGTATCCGCGCTTCAGATGCAGTGCGCCCAAGCCGGCGCTTCAATTCTTCGTTTTCAACACGCAGCACTTCGCGATCTGCAGCGAGCGCCAAGCTTGTTGCAAGCTGAGCACGCATGCTTTCTGCGTCAGAGAAAAATAGTGCGTTGCGTGCAGCGTAAAGAGGCGCAAAAAGTCTCCAAAACACACTTTCGCTTCCTGTGCGCACAAGGGAAAAAACTGCAAAGACTACTGCCACAGCTGCAATGGCCACAAGCGCGCGCAGCCATAGGCGCCCCGAGCGGCGATTATTGGTAGTCCTCATCGTGTTCAATAAGCACGTCTCGGTGAAGGTCTAGGTTTTCCAAAATAACACCAGTACCGCGCGCTACAGCCGTAAGCGGGTCATCGGCAACTAGTACAGGCACCTTGAGCCACTGAGAAAGAAGTGCATCGAGGCCACGAAGCTGGGAGCCGCCGCCCACAAGCACGATGCCACTGCGCATAATGTCAGAGAGAATTTCTGGTGGTGTCGTTTCCAAGACTTCGCGCACGGCTTCGATGAGTGTGTCGATAGATTGAGAAATAGCTTCGCGGATATCTGAGTCAGTAATATTTACTTCGCGCGGAAGCCCTGTTATAAGGTCTCGTCCGCGCACCACTGCTTCGAGGTGTCCTGTACCTTCCGACACAGAGCCGATGGCAATTTTTACCGCTTCGGCAATTTTTTCGCCTATAAGTATTTTAAATTCAGAGCGCACGTAGGAAATAATGTCTTGATTCAACTTGTCCCCCGCGATGCGCAAATTCTTTGCGCGCACAATGCCGCCTAAGGAAAGTACGGCTATGTCGGTCGTACCTCCGCCAATATCAACAATCATAGAGCCCACCGCTTCGCGAATAGGAAGACGGATACCAAGCGCTGCAGCGATAGGTTCTTCAACGATGTGCACTTCGCGCGCGCCGGCGTTTTGTGCTGCGTCGCGCACCGCGCGCATCTCTACGTTAGTGATGCCCGAAGGCACGCCAATGACCGCTCGGGGACCTAACATTTTCTTCTGGACGCCCTGCGCGCGGGTTAAAAGGTAGGCGAGCATTTCTTCCGTTGCTTCGAAGTCCGAAACAACGCCCTCCACTAACGGGCGTACTGCTGTGAGATGTCCCGGCGTGCGGCCAAGCATTTCTTTTGCAGCGGTACCCACCGCAACCACCTGTCCGGTTTTTTGGTTTACCGCTACTACCGATGGCTCAGACACCACGATGCCCTTGCCGCGCATGTAGACAAGAGTGTTTGCCGTACCTAGGTCGATACCAACGTCGTTTGAAAGGAATGGAAAGAAACGCTTTTGAAGACGGTTAATCATGAAAGGGTTTGAATGAGTCCGGAAACGCTTTTCTGAGTAGTGTGTCCTGTAGCGCGTTCGACGCACTCAAACTTCCCTGCTGCAAGTGTTTTTTCAGATACTACTATGCGCACCGGAATACCCAAAAGATCGCTGTCAGCGAATTTTTCTCCTGCACGCGCATCGCGATTATCGTAGAGCACATCTATGCCCGCTTCCATAAGAGAGCTATACAGTTCTTCCGCTTCCTTCTTTACATCTTCACTTCCAGGAATTTCTACAATATGCGCACGAAAGGGTGCGATAGCAACTGGCCAGACCAAACCTTTCTCGTCTGCAAACACTTCCGCAACAGTGGCCATAACGCGTGCCGGGCCAATACCATAAGAGCCCATCACAACAGGTACCGACTCTCCGTCTTCGTTTTTGTAGGTTAAACCAAGCGTTTCAGAGAAGCGCGTGCCAAGACTGAATATATTTCCAACTTCAATTGCTGGCTCTTCGGTAAGTTCATCACGCGTTACACCCAAGTCCGCGAGGACTTCGTCGTTGAGAACTTCTTTGTTTATAGCTATCTTTTTTTCCTTAGACACATATACCGTGTCTTCCCCCGCTGCTGAAAGAGCTTGGAATTCATGACTGTATTTGCTGAAGGAACCGCCGGAGGCGAATGTTTTGTATGTCAGTACACCCAGACCTACGCGCTGGAAAATACGTTCATACGCGTCGCCGCATGCTGCATAAAAGACATCGTGCTCTTGCGTTGAGCGCGAGAACGAGTACAAGTCTTTCATAACGAACTCGCGTGTGCGCATAAGTCCTGACTTTGCGCGCGCCTCATTGCGGAATTTAGTTTGGAACTGGTATGGGTACGTTGGAAGATCGCGCCACGAAGAAATATGTTCACGCATAAGTGCGGTAAGCGTTTCTTCGTGCGTAAAGCCCAAACCCAGTTCTCCTCCTTGTCGCAACGACGTTTTAAACCAATTATCTACTTTTTCATCATCCCAGCGATCTGTCTTGCGCCAATTCTCTGGACTCTGCAGCGCGGAGAGGTGCAGTTCTGTGCCGCCTATGTTGTTCATTTCCTCACGAATAATGCCCACGACCTTATTGAACGTGCGAAGTCCTAGAGGAAGCAGGTCATACACGCCCGCCATTTCTTTATGAATGTACCCGGCGCGAATGAGGAGCTGCGCGTTCTTGGCCACTTCGTCGCTCGGGGCATCGCGACGTGTTTTTGTGAACAGCTCGGTGTGGCGCATATGGGCCTTATTCTACGCCTAAATACACGGGCGGGCAAAAACCGTTATCCAATGAGTTTCGCGATGTCGCTATAGGTAACTAAGACCATAAGAAGAATGATGAGCGCAAAGCCTGCAAGCGTAAGGCCTATGGAGAGTTTCTGCGAAATAGGCCGGCGGATAATTGCTTCAACAATGATGAAAAGAAGTCGCCCGCCATCAAGCCCAGGAACTGGAATGAGATTGATGAGTGCGAGGTTTATGGAAATAAGCGCTGCAATAACCGCCGCTGCTGCAAAACCGCTCTCAACAGCTTGTGAACCAACTTGCGCAATACCTATGGGACCCGAGACTTGGGAAAAATCTCCCCGTCCTGTAAATAGCTTACCGAAAAATTGAGAGAGACCTTGTGCGGTAGAAATAGTAAGATTTTTTGTTGCAAGCGCACCTTGTGCGAGCGCTAGATGCACCGGAAGCTGTAATATACCGACATCGTCGAGCTGAATACCTACTGCTTTTTTACCTTCGATTAGCCCTTCTTCTGCTTTTGCTAAAAATGTTTCTTCCTTACCTGCGCGCTCTACGGTGAATATGATGCTCTCTTCCTGGTGCGCTGCAATGAACTCCTGCAAGCTTTCAGCATCTGCGCCGTTTTCAAGCGTTGCGCTACCGGTTTGCGCAGCAGTAACGGTGTCCCCTCCCATGAGCCCCGCGCGAGCTGCCGGAGAGTCCGGGTAGACGCCTACTATCATTGGACGAGCATTCTGTACTTCGCCAAAACCTTGATGATTAACTGGCGTTTGAAGCCCTACCATGTACCCGCCAGAGAGTGCCAGCCATGCAAATATAATGTTGAACGCAATGCCAGCCAGCATTACTGCTGCCTGCACAAGGCGAGGCTTGCTGGTGAGCGCTCGCGGGTCCCCTTCGCCTTCTCCCGCATTCTCGCCGTGTATGCGC
>JAGVKC010000011.1 GCA_020050775.1 Minisyncoccota bacterium | reverse complement strand
CACCAAGACCTTGCGTTTTTGCATCAGAGAGATTGATAAGGAGAGAGCGCGCAACAGTTGAGGTTAGGTTAGAGCTCTGAGCTTCTTGTAAGAGTTCTGCTACTGCGTCGGGGTTAGCTGGTTCTGGCAGTGTTACACCGCTTTCTGCTTGGATTTGCGCAACAGCAGTCTTCCAGTCATTCGCAGGTCCGGGTTGTTCTCCTGCGGTGAGTTCAGCGCCCGCGGTTGCAGGGGAGGTAATTTTGTTGGCGGCGAATACAAGTGCGCCTGAGACGATAAGAGCGCTTGCCATTAAAGCGAATTGCGTACTTGGAAGATACCTGCCTATACCCATTACGTTCTAAGTATACCCTCGAAAATTCAACGCTATACTATATATATGAACAAATTTGCTCGAATGTGGGTGCTCGGAGTGCTTTTGTTCTCAATTTTGGTACCCACAACAGCCTCTGCGGCTCTAATATCCTTCGGCGGACGCGTGATCGCTACTCTTCCCTGTTTAAATGGAGCTATATACACAAGTGTATTCTCGGCACGAGGTGCTACCCCTGGTCTTACTGAGTTTTATGTCTGGACTCCAGCGACACTCACCTTCGTGGCGGGCCCTCCTCGTAATCCAGGTCAGCAAATTCTGGGTACGGCAGATGTTCCCTACCCCTGCGTCATTTCTGTAAAGCCTCCAATCGTACTATACGGTTTGCGTATGTTTATGGTCGGTACAAGCGGAGCATTCTAGGCGCAGAGTTTCAGCCATTTCTCCAGTGGCACGTCCTCGGCGCGTGCTTTTTCTGGAATTCCTGCTGCGATCATGTGTTCCAAAGCGCTACTACCCAACACTGCTTCTAAGTTGCTTCGAAGCAGTTTGCGCTTTTGTGCAAAGCCTGCCCGCATGAGTTGAAAGAATTTTTTTTCATGCTCAGCGTGTGTAAAATTCTTGCGAGAAATATTTCGTATGGTCAGAATTGCTGAGTCTACTGCGGGCGGCGGAGAGAACGCGCCGCGCGGCACAGTTTTTACATACTTTACTTCGCCATACGCTTTTACAGAAAGAGAAAGAATGCTTTCTTTCTTGCTGCGCGCGACGCGCTCGCCTACTTCTTTTTGAATTAAAAACACTAACGTGTGCGGCTGCGTTGCGGTAGTGAGGAATTTTTTAAACAACGCACCAGTGATGTAGTACGGAATATTTCCTACCAATATGTATGCGCCTGTCTGCATGCCAAAGTTTTCGGGTTCAATTAGAAGCGCGTCCGCTTCGACAACAGTAAGTTTCTGCCCCGCAAACGTTTCCTTAAGAACGGGTATGAGTCGCGCATCTTTCTCTACTGCCACGACGTCTGCACCGCGCGACAGAAGTTCGCGGGTGAGTACGCCTTCACCGGGGCCAATTTCTAACACTTTTTCTCCAGGCTGAATCTGTGCTACATCTGCAATCAGCCGAAGGTAATGTTCGGATGTAAGAAAGTGCTGACCGAGAGATTTTTTCTTCTCCATAGTTAATCCAAGTAGATTGTTTTACCTAAACGCTCTGGCGACTCCGCGTGGAGGAGTTCTCCTGGAATGTCCGAAAGGAACGGAGAGAATATAGTAGGGTTTTTTTGTCCAAAGATTGTACGGTACGAAGCGTATGAAAGATACACTTTCTTCTGCGCTCGGGTAAGCGCCACATACATCAGCCTACGCTCCTCTTCTCTGTCTTCCTCCTTCTCATCATCGCGCGCATAGGGAAATAGGCCTTCCTCTAGTCCGGTAATGAACACCGTTGGAAATTCAAGGCCTTTTGCCGCATGCACCGTCATAAGGCGCACTGCATTTTGGGATTCTTTTAGAGAGTCTTGATCGCTCGCAAGAGCCGCAGCCTCAAGCATCGCCTCGACGCCTTCGAGTGCAGGTAAATGGTCATAGCGTGCGGCAAGGGAGACAAGTTCGCGCAAGTTTTCTAGACGCTCCGCGCCTTCAAGTTTGTCGTCTTTAAGCATGCGTTCCATCCCAGATTCAGCTATAACATAGCGGACGATTTCAGATGCCTTTAATTCGCCGCACTTCACCGCAATGCGGCGCAGCAACTCGCGGAACGCAAATACCTTTTCGCGCACAGCTCCGCGCAACTGCTCTTCTTGATCCATCACTATTTTAAGCATTGTTACTTTGCCGATGCCACGCGGCGGAACATTTGAAACACGTTCAACATCTGCAGGCGTATTAAAAAGCGCTGCGCGCAAAAATGACAATGCATCTTTTACTTCTTTGCGTTCGAAAAATCGTGTGCCCAGGACTTGGTACGGAATGCCGGCATGAAGAAGCTGCTCTTCAATAGCGCGCGACTGGAAGTTTGCGCGATACAACACCGCAAACTCTCGTGGCTGCTTTCCATCCTGCATCTGCTCTAGAATTGTGCGCGCAATAAAACCTGCCTCATCTCGTTCATCAAATGCAATGTAGAGCGAGAGCAAATCGCCCTGCGCGTTTTTAGTGAATAGATTTTTCTCCAGTCGTTGTGTGTTCTTTGCAATGACGTCGTTTGCTGCGCGCAGAATATTTTGTGTTGAGCGATAGTTTTCTTCCAAGAGCACGCATACTGCGCCAGGGAATTTTTTTTCAAACGAAAGTATGTTGCCAATTTGCGCTCCGCGCCAGCCGTAAATAGTTTGATCAGCGTCTCCTACCGCGCAGAGATTTCTCTGTGGACCGATTAGTAGTTCTGCCATTTCTGCCTGTATCGCGTTGGTGTCT
>JAGVKC010000084.1 GCA_020050775.1 Minisyncoccota bacterium | reverse complement strand
TCCGCTTCTGGAATTTAAACTCGTAAAAGAGGGGTTTGAACAGAACCTTGCCAATGCGTCTGGTACGCCGAACCCTGATGCATTTGAAGACACAGGGCTCACCGGCGCATTTCTTACGCGTGCGGCGGTAGAATTTTCAAGCGGCAGCGGCTTGGTGCAGCAGCCTGTCGTGCGCGTGGACTTTAATGCCGAAGGTTCCGACATGTTTGCAGAGCTTACCGGCAACAATGTAGGACGCCTCATCGCGATTTTCTTGGACGGTCAAATTGTTTCGGCTCCAGTAGTAAATGAGCGCATTACAGGAGGTACTGCCATTATTTCCGGCGGCTTTACTGCAGATGAGGCGAAGATTCTTGTGCGTAACCTTAACCTCGGTGCGCTCCCGGTGCCTATTGAACTGCAGAGCACACAAACCATCGGCGCAACGCTTGGTGAAGAAGCCGTTGCCGCGGGACTCTTTGCAGGCATACTGGGCTTTGTAGTTCTCTCTATATTTATGATTCTTTGGTACCGCTTGCCGGGCGTCATTGCGGTTGTTGCGCTCTTCATCTACGTAGTCTTGATGCTTGCGGTCTTTAAACTTATTCCGGTAGTACTTACTGCGGCAGGTATTGCAGGCTTTATCCTTTCTATCGGCTTGGCCGTGGATGCGAACGTTCTTATCGCGGAGCGCCTGAAAGAAGAAATCGCTGCCGGCAAAAAAGCAGATGCAGCAATTCGCGAAGGCTTTGCGCGTGCATGGCTTGCGATTCGCGACTCCAACATCGCGCACATCATTGCTGCGGTTATTCTCTTCTGGTTTGGTACGTCACTGGTAAAAGGCTTCGCCTTGGTACTTGGACTTGGCGTTATCATTTCCATGCTCTCAGCGATTGTTATTTCCCGCACATTCCTCTTGGCACTTGGCGTAAGCGCGGAGAGCCGCATGGGCAAATTCTTGCTGCGCTGTGGCATCAATTAATATGCAAAAATATCAAAATTACTTTTTTATACTTCCTGTAGCGCTCTCGATCGCAGCACTCCTTGCGCTGTTTGTCTGGGGTCTTAAACCAGGCATTGAACTTGCAGGAGGTTCACTCTTGGAAGTGCAGTATCCAGCAGGCCGTCCGCCTGCAGAGATGGTGCGCGAAGCAACCGCGGGGCTCGGGCTTGGCGAAGTGCGCGTACAACCGAGCGGGGAGTTCGGCTACATTTTGCGCCAGCGCGATCTTTCTAACACTGAGCGCCAGGCGCTTTTGCAGCCGCTGCGCAACATGGGCGAAATGGAAGAAGTACAATTCACCTCTGTTGGCCCAACTATTGGCGAAGAACTTTTGCGCAAAGCGTGGATCGCGATTGCGCTTGTAGTGTTGTGCATAATCGCTTTCATTGCCTTTGCGTTCCGTGGTGTATCAAAACCAGTATCTTCGTGGAAATATGGCATTGTCGCTATTGCAACGCTCTTGCACGACATTCTTCTTCCGATGGGGCTCTTTGCATACCTCGGCGCATTCCATGGCGCAGAAGTGGACTCGCTCTTTATTGTAGCGCTCCTCACTATTCTTGGTATTTCCATCAACGACACTATCGTCGTCTTTGACCGCATCCGTGAAAATTTGCGCCTTAACGAAGAGAAACATAAGCACGAAGCGTACCGAGATGTAGTATGGAACAGCATCCGCCAGACGCTCGCACGTTCCATCAATACCTCGCTCACGGTTGTCATCATGCTTGCGGCGCTTTATATTGTTGGCCCCGAAGCGACCGAAAACTTCGCCCTCACGCTCATCGTAGGTATGGTGGCGGGAACGTACTCTTCTATATTCCTTGCAGCACCGATGCTCGTTATTTGGGAACGATGGGCTCGAAAATAGGCTTATAATTAGTCTATGGATCTCTACCAATTTTTCATTGTAGAAACGATTGAATTATTTGAGAATATTCCCAAAACTATTAACTTTTTTGTTGGTTTTGGATTGATCGTTTTTGGTATTTTATTTAATAAGACAGTTGTTCTTTATTATCGTTATTTTGAGTACAAACATTTTGCAACAAATTGGTTCCCCGAAAAAATAAAAGCTGCTACTGATTCAAGATCTGATAACAAATCAGAAGGTTTTGTAAGGAGTTTTCTTTTTCCTTGGGTAGGCGAGGGAGCCACTTATTATCGTCCTCTACTTCCGTATATGATGCCAATCGCCTTTGCATCAATAAGTTTTATCCTAGTTGGTCTCTATATTAGCATTATGGATTCTCTTGAGCATATTTTTATTGGCTTACCTGTTCTTGTATTCTTACTCTGCTGTTGTTATTGGTGGGCGATGTATCAGGTAAAAAATAAGAAGTGGTAAATAGTAGAACCTTGCGGCTCAAGCTGCAGGTTTTTTCTATTTGATTTTTCATATATGGGCATGTAGAGTGCGCGCAGCAATAGGAGATCTTTCCCATGAAATTCCCGTGCCCGAACTTCTTCGACGAGTTCGAGCGCATCCGAACTCGCTCGAAGCCATATAATGCCGCGCACAACTACGCGCGAATGACGTCTCAGCTCGATAAGCTGGTTCGCACCAATGGGTTTGCCGCCGCCGCTCCCCAGAATCTGCCCTCTCCGGGCGACCTGCTGCGGACGATTGTGGTTGCGGCGGGAAAGGAGATGCGTCCCTTCATAAACCCAAAAGTAGAAGCAACAAAAGGTGAACGAGCGCAGTACGAAGGGTGTGGCAATCTTTTCCTTTTCCATAGAGGTATCAGATTCCACCCGGCGATATGCGTTCTGAGGCCTACCGAGGTCGTGTTGTCGTATTGCACTCTCACAGGAACACGGCACGAGACTACGTTTCGCGACAGAACACCGCAAGAGAGCGTGCTTCAGTGCCCGCTCGGCGCACTGATGCATGAGATTGATCATCTCGACGGCCGACTCATCATGGATTTCGCACACGAACGCGTGGTGAGGATCTTCAAAACCCTAGAGGTGAGTCTTCAGGAATTCGGTGATTTTGATGAAGAGCTGTATTCACTCGCAGCGTTTCATATGCCTAAAGTGCTAATTCGTGATGGAGACAGGTATATACTTCGTCATGGACTTGAGTTGGAGGGGGCTATTCCGGCAGTATCACCAGATGCTTTTTTCTTCGATGAATTTTTTATCGATGGACTGAGCCTCAAGGATGTGAGGGTTCCACGAGGGGGCGAATTGTTCCCCGTGAAGGTATCGGCACAGCTCTCAAAAGTTCTCAAAAAATAAAGCCCCGCAGCTACTGCTGCGGGGCTTTTTCTATGGCTCTGTAAGGCCCCAAACCCTCATTTGACATACAGGGTGGGGTAAGTATACTGGTCTAACGCTGCCGCCTGGGCGGTTTTTTGTTCGCCTGACTTCTCTTCGAGGACGGGCGTATGAGACCGGTACTAGGGGTAGTGACCTTTGAAAACAACGAATAAAAACTTCTGCCGGCCTGGGGCCGGAAGAAGAAAGATCACACCGATCTAAAACTACGCGCATTCCTTAGTACAGAATGCGGGTAGAGAAGCAATAACAAGAGACAATTTTTCTCAGCCTGGGGCTGGGCACTTTTCTCTTGTTCCGTTAATCGAGTGAAGCTCCAACGTAACAGTCGGAGTGGATTCAACTATAGAGTTTGATCCTAGCTCAGGATGAATGCTAGCGGCGTGGATAAGGCATGCAAGTCGAGTGGGTTTAGACCCACGGCAGACGAGGTAGTAATACACAGGTACGCACCGAAGAGTCTGGGATATTCCGTCGAAAGACGGCGCAATACCGGATGGCGTGGTGACACTAAAGGAGCAATCCGCTCTTTGAGCGGCCTGTGGCGCATCAGCTAGTTGGTAGGGTAAAAGCCTACCAAGGCTACGACGCGTAGGGGAGCTGAGAGGCTGACCCCCACCGATGGGACTGAGACACGGCCCATACACCTACGGGTGGCTGCAGTCGAGAATATTTGGCAATGGGCGAAAGCCTGACCATGCGACGCCGCGTGCTGGATGAAGTCCTTCGGGACGTAAACAGCTTTTACGCGTGAAGAAGTAATTGACATTAGCGCGAGAATAAGGGGCTCCTAACTCTGTGCCAGCAGGAGCGGTAATACAGAGGCCCCGAGCATTATCCGGAATCACTGGGCGTAAAGGGTGTGTAGGCGGTTGTGTTAGTCTTTTGTGAAAGGTCTCGGGCTTAACCCGGGAACCGCAGAGGAAACGGCACGGCTACGAGTGCGCGAGAGGTATATGGAACTCATGGTGTAGGGGTGAAATCCGTTGATATCATGGGGAACACCAAATGCGAAGGCAATATACTGGCGCGTTACTGACGCTGAGACACGAAAGCGTGGGAATCGAACGGGATTAGATACCCCGGTAGTCCACGCCCTAAACGATCCGAACTGGTTTTAAGGAGTATCGACCCTCTTTGAGACGAAGCTAACGCGTTAAGTTCGGCGCCTGGGTAGTACGATCGCAAGATTAAAACTCAAAGGAATAGACGGGGACTTGCACAAGCGGTGGATCATGCGGCTCAATTCGATGACAAACGAAGAACCTCACCAGGGTTTGAAAC
>JAGVKC010000077.1 GCA_020050775.1 Minisyncoccota bacterium | reverse complement strand
TTACGAAGATGTTTTACAGAATCGCTATGCAGTGTTTTCTGGGAATGCATGTGCGCATCATACCTGAGTGTCGTTACTTGCGGTACACAAATTTATTGCTTCTTTTCTCTGTACTGCAGTGCTTCAAGTACGTGTCCTTCTGAAACATCCCTAGCTTCTTCCAGATCAGCGATAGTGCGTGCGACTTTTATAACGCGATGGAATGCACGGGGCGAAAGTTGTAAACGCTCCCCCGCTCTTTCAATGGTTGTGCGAACGCGTTGCGAGAGCGGCACGAGTTTTTCTAAATCGCGCGCAGACATGTCGGCATTTGTTTTAGCTTTCTTTTCAAAACGCTCCTCTTGCATTCGCCGCGCAGCAAGTACGGCTTCTCGCGCAACAGATGTTTCGCTACCTTCTTTTGCATGAACACCCAGCGTTGAAAGTTCCACTGGGCCCATTGTGCTCCACAGGTCGATGCGGTCTGCAATAGGGCCGGATATTTTTCTGCGGTAGCGCTCCAGTGCGTGCGGCATACATATGCAAGGAATAGTTGGGTGGCCCCAGTTTCCGCATGGACAAGGATTCATCGCAGCAACTAAGGTAAAGCGTGCAGGAAAGAGAGCGCTTCCTTTTGCGCGTGCGACAGAAATTACTCTGTCTTCAAGTGGTTGTCGCAACGCCTCAATAACTCGGCGTTCGAACTCTGGAAATTCGTCGAGAAAAAGAACCCCTTTGTGCGCAAGCGTTGCTTCACCTGGTCGCGGGTTTGCGCCGCCGCCAACGATGGAGACATGCGAAGAGGTGTGATGCGGAGAACGAAATGGCGGGAGCACGATAAGTTCGTTGCGCAGTGCGCCGGCAACCGAATGAATGCTATTAACTTCGAGCACTTCGTCAAATGAGAGTGGGGGAAGTATTGAGGCGAGCGCTCGCGCCAACATTGTTTTTCCTGTGCCCGGCGGACCAGAAAGCCCCAGGTTATGTCCCCCAGCTGCAGCAATGAGAGCTGCGCGCTTGGCACTTTCCTGCCCTTTAATGTCTTCAAGTGCAAATTGTGAATCTCCAAAGTTGTATGTGAGCTCTGTCTGTGGCGTGGCGAGAAGTTCTTTACTCTGCGTTCCTTCTTTCTTTTTCGTATTGATATGCGCAATTACTTCTTGTAGGGAGCGAGCAGCGTAAATAGCTATACCGCCCACAAGCGCCGCTTCGCGCGCATTTTCATGAGGGACGAACACGCCGCGCTTGCCTTGTTTGAGGGCTTCCGCAACCAAGGGCAGCATGCCGCGCACCGGACGTAATGTGCCATCCAGCGCCAGCTCGCCCACAAACAAATACTCCTCAGGTTCAAACTTGATGTCTCCTGCGGCCAAAAGGTATGACAGCGCTATAGGGAGATCAAACATCGGCCCTTCTTTTTTAAGGTCCGCTGGAGCAAGCGAGATGACAATTTTTTGGTTGCGACTTTTTGGCGAATCAAAGCCTGAGTGTTTTATCGCTGCTGCAACACGGTCGCGGGATTCTTCTACTGCCTTATCGGGGAGTCCTACGACAGTAAAACTATGAAGCCCTCGCGAAATATCTGTTTCAACGGAGACTATATATGGAGAGAGAAGCGAGGTTTGAGCACCGTACACACGTGCATACTGCATGCGAGATATTCTACTATGAACTTTTCATATACCTTTGTACTAAAGAAAAACTGCCGGACATACCCGGCAGTTTTCTCTTACATATTCGCTTTGTTGGTACGGGCTGCAGGGTTTACTTCCAGCCGATCTTCTTCGATGGGGTCTCCCGATACTTCGCAGATTCCGAATGTGCCGCTCTCTATTTTTGCCAGCGCATCTTTAATGTCTTTGTAGCGGCCTTCAAGCCCTTCGAGTATTGCGCGGTGCTCGTTGTACTCTTCTATCTTATCTGCGGCTTCGTTAGGGTCCGCGGGAGCTGGCATTACATCCATTTCTTTCTCACTTGCTTCCCAATCTCCCTGAGCATTTTTCTGCCCGACAGTCTGAAGCTCTGTTTCTACCGTTTGAAGTTCGGCCTCTAATTTCTGTTTAAAATGGTCGGTATTCATATAGTAAAGAGTATAACTTATTGCGTTTGGATGGGCACTATAGAGGCATTTTGGGTGCGGTTTATTATCTCGCGCAGGGTGTACTCGTTGGTGGTTATAAGAATGGTGTTTCTATCCAAGAAGGTCCAAAGAAGAAGCACATCCCCTGCTTCATTCAGGATTGAGCGTGTGTCGCGATTTTCAATCACTTTGTCTACGAACACTTTCTGCACAATGCGCGGCGGCTGTGCCACGGGCACAGTTGAGGTAGCTGTTGATGTGGCGGTCGATGTTGAAATAATGGGTTCGACTGGAATGGTGGGCACATCTTCAATGCGCACACTTGGTGTGCGCACAAAAAGCGGGGTTAGGTCATCAAAAAGCGTACGTTCCCATTTGAGCATGCCGCCATATGCAACCTCGTAAAGATCTGCGCGCACTATAAGAAATGATTGGTTCTCATCAAAGGAATGCACACCAAGGAGGTATGTGGGTTCAAGCGTGCGCAGTAACTCTTGCGGAATGTTTGGCATAAACGCGTACAAAAGATCAGACGCAGCAATTTCTTGTGCTGAGTTTCCACTCCCCACTACGGGGAGCAAGCGATTTACAAGACCAAGAGGTATTTTTGTTTCTTTGCGCCCCGTCTCAAGTGCGCTCATGATCGGTCCGCGCCGGAATGTGTCTGCGCCCGACTGAAGTTCAATAATTTTGGTTTCATCTACAGCAATGAAGGGTGATTGCGGAGATACCATGATGGGTGTTGATGTAGGAATCGAAAGAAAATATGCGATTGCCCCTGCGCCTGCGCCAAGCATAAGTACGCCTCCGATAAGCATACTCGCGCTAAGCCAGATAGTGCGGCCCGTGTCTTGTGGCGCTTGTGCAGGCTGCGGAGCAACTGCCTCTGCGGGCGTCTTAGCGTTTGCTGTACCAGCTGTGTCGCGTCGCGCTGCTTCTGCGGCGGCAATCGATACCACCGAAACATTTTTACCCTCCACAACTTTTTCAATATCGCTTCGGTACGTCTGCAGTGGCTTTACAGAAGATTCTTCTCCTGTTGGTTTTACTGGAGCAGGCATTGCCGCAATTTCCGGCGCAGTGCGTGCCATGGGTGTTGCTTCGCTCGCCAATACTTCTGCTGCATTAACGCGCTGCGCGCTTTGAGAACCATGAATCTCTTTCTTTGGGAGCAGCACTTTCCCTAGGTCTACATGGCCAGCCCCTGATTGCGCACTGGCGGTCGGAGCTGCAGGAACTACTGGTGGCGTGGGAGGAACTACTGGCACAGGCGCAACAGGTGCGAGCGGGATAGGCGTTATTGGTTTAGGTAAAGCTACTGGAGCTATAGGAAGAGACGGTGGAACAACGCCAGGTACGGCGGCTACCGGAGTCGCTGTAACAGGAGGTATCACTGGCGCAGTTGCAGGCGCCGCCGCTGCAACACGTGGCACGGTTGCATCAGGTTTCGGTATAAAGGCAGAGCCAATTACTGGAGCAGTCGAAAGGTCTCCTTCGCTCTTAGGAGCGGGGGTTGAAGGGACGGGAACCTTGTTCTCGGGCGTTTCCATGTGGGGCTGGGTTTGCAGAAGCGACGAGGCCTTTGCGCGATGCGAAGTCAGGATCAACCTGCTTTATCGAGAGGTTGATGCGTCCTTTTTCGTCTATCTCTTTAATCATAACCCGCACTTTCTCTCCTACTGTTACCGCATCAGCAATTTTGTTAATACGAAACGGCGCAACCTCTGAAACGTGCACCAGGCCCTCTGCGTCCTTGCCTGGGCCGATGCGCACGAAGGCGCCGAAGTCCATGAGGCGTGTTACTTCGCCGTCGTATATTTCGCCTGCTTTGTATTCTTTTACTATCGCCTCGATCATTTTTCGAGCGATCTGTGCAGTGCCGCCTTTGCCGGTGATAAAGATGGAGCCGTCATCTTCAATAGTGATGTCCTCAACTTTAGTGACGTCTTTGATGCCGTTGATAGTCTTGCCGCCACCACCGATAACCAAGCCAATCTGGTCAGGCTTAACGCGCATCGTAATGATTTCAGGAGCGCGCGGGGAAATAGCTGCGCGCGGCGCGGCGATTTCTTTTTCAATTACATCGAGTATCTCAAGGCGCGCTTTCTTTGCGCCTGCGAGGGCTTCGATAAGAATCGGCACCGGTACGCCGTCGAGTTTGATGTCCATTTGAATTGCCGTGACGCCGCTGCGCGTACCTGCGACTTTAAAGTCCATGTCGCCGTGGCTGTCTTCTGGTCCTTGGATGTCAGTGAGAATTTTATATTTCATTCCCTCGCCTTCGGCTCGGGATTTCGTCTGACTCAACATGAGACCCATTGCGATACCGGCAACCGGGGCTTTGATAGGCACGCCGCCATCCATAAGTGCAATAGTTGATGCGCATGTAGAACCCATAGATGTTGAGCCGTTCGATGCGAGACACTCAGACACCAAGCGAATAGTGTAAGGAAATTCTTCCGGTGAAGGCAACACTGCCTCAAGCGCTTTTTGTGCGAGCGCGCCGTGGCCAACCATGCGGCGGTTAAGTCCGCCGACGCGACCCGTTTCCCCTGCCGAGTACGGCGGGAAGTTGTAGTGGTGCATGAAGCGCTGCTTAATGTCGCGACCTTCCATGCTATCGACTATGAGCGAATCCCCTGGGCCGCCGAGCGTGAGTGCGGTAAAGACGTGCGTGCCTCCGCGATAGAAGATGCCGGAGCCGTGCAGTATGTCTGAAATGCCCCCTGCTTTTGCGAAGAGTCCTCGGATTTTATCGAACGGGCGGTTGTCTGCACGTTTATTATCTTCAATCGCGCCGCGATGAATTTCTTCGTCAACCTTATCTTCGTAGTAGCGATCAGCCAGTTTCTTAAACGGCGCAAGCGCTTCGTCTGCTACAACTTTTTTCAACCACTCTTTCTTGAGCGCATAAATCTGCGCCTTACCTGCTTCGCCTGAAAATACTGTTGCAGTAAGTTTTGGCGCGACTTCTGCAGTGTATGACTCCAGAAGCGCTGCAGGTATTTCTGGTTCTGGCGCTTCGCGTTTTGTTTTTCCAATTTGCGTAACAATGTCCGCCTGGAAGGCAAGAAGTTTGTTGTGCTCCCCTACTGCCTTTAGAAATGCAGCGGCTACATCGTCCTCCGAGGCTTCGCGTGCACCGACTTCTATCATGTTTATGGTGCCGTCTTTGCCGCAGGCAAGTACGTCGAGCGTTGCTGCATCGCGCTGCGCATACGTAGGATTAATAACAAACTCTCCGTTTTCTTTAGAAATGCGCACAGCAGCTGCGGGACCTTTCCACGGAATGTCAGATGTAGCGAGCGCGAGCGATGCTGCATTCACTGCAATGACGCTCGGGTCTTCTTCGCCAAGTGCGAGGACCGTAATAATTACTTGGATCTCGTTGCGGATGTGGCTGGGAAACAACGGGCGGATTGTGCGGTCAACAATGCGGCCAGAGAGAATAGCATCTTCCGACGGACGCCCCTCTCGCCGCATAAAGCGGCTACCGAGAATCGCTCCAGCAGCGTAAAAGCGCTCTTCGTATTCAACACTGAGCGGGAAATAGTCAATGTCGTCGCGAGTCTTCTCGCTCATAACGGCTGTCGCAAGCACTGCAGTTTCTCCGTAGCGCAGTATTACTGAGCCGCTTGCCTGCTCTGCGAGGTCGGTGAACTCGGCGATCATGGTCTTGCCGCCGATTTCGGTTGTGAACTTTTTGCTTTGCATATCTCTTTATGCGAAGCGTGCAGATTGTACCCTGTAGTGAAATTTCAATTCATTGAACTTTTCTTTCGTGAAAATACTCCTTCAGACGGCGTTTGAGAAGTCGGCCACCCTGGGTGGTCTTTAAATATTTCTCTCGCCGTTCTGCGTCAACAAGATGCAGACAAGCCTCGTAGTATATGCAACTCCACGGACCTTTGTGCCGCGTAGAAAAGTTCAATCCTTGGTTATGTTCTTTAAGTCTCCTTGGCAAATCAGTTGTATACCCTATGTACAAATGTTGCTTCATATTTTGGAGCACGTATATATAGAACATAACCAAAAATTGAAATTCTACTACCGGGTTCGGTCTATCCAACGAACTGTGCTACGGCCTACCTATCTACCCACTCCGCGCTTAACCTTGTAATGGAACTTCTGAAACTGTAGCAAATACTTAAAAGAAAAAGAAGGAATGTTTAGGGCGTATTGAAAAAAAGTAGAAAAATGCTATAATATATCATAGACGTTCTACATGGAGACAGAAATGTCACGATGGGAAGAATACAAGGAAAATTTACAGTCCTTGCGGGCAGAGTATGGAATAGTCGTGTCGCACTGGAGATTTCTTCAAAGCACTCGGTTGCTCTTCACGGGTACGATCTTAAGTGCTTTTGTTGCTCTCTTCGGTGTCTATCGGGTTTTAAGTTCTGCGTCGGGAATTAATTTCGATAGAGTGCTTACCCTACTCGTTCCTTTTTTGGGAATTGCTATATCCCTGATGTCTTTCTTCTTTGAAAGACTTCTAGAAAGAATGATTTCAGGATCTACAAAAAGAGGAAGAGCTCTCGAAGAATCCTTAAAGATAAGGCGTGGAATATTCTTCAGTACAGGAGCTGGACTCCCGGTGCCATCAGTAGGAAGAATAACGATTCCTGATACTATCAGCTTCCTATATCTATCATTGTTCGTATTCTGGACAATGTTGTTTGCATTCTCTGTCACGAGATAGGAGAAACCCATGAGACCTGCATACTATCCGCCACTTGGAATAAGTTGGAGAGTGTGGAAGAAATGGAGACAGAAGTTTGACGAAGTGTTTCTAAGGATTGGGTTCGCTGTTCTTGCAATTTCCTTCGTGGCAATTGTTATTAAACTGCTTACCCTGGCCTGATTCCACAGCAATAGAGCCCCTGCGTTATGCAAGGGGCTCTTTTTATTACTCTCCTGACATCTTTATTGCCGGGTCTTCGTTGGAATCGAGCTCATCTCCTGTGAGTTCTTTCTCGTTACCTTTAGCGCTGTCGCGCGTGAATGATGGTATGTAGCGGCCGCCACCGCGGTACCCAATGAGGTAATTGAGAGGGTCTTCGGAGAGGTCAGTAAAGTCATCGACTATGTCGCGCAGCTGGCCTGAAGAGGACTTGCCGAAGGCAACCGCTTCTACCTGGCAGCCGTGGTTGAATTTTAGGTATTCAACAAGCGGTACGAAGTCTCCGTCGCCAGTTGCAAGGATAACCGTGTCGAGCTTGTGCGCCATTGCAATAGCGTCAATCGCCATGCCGATGTCCCAGTCTGCTTTTTTAGCGCCTCCTGCAAATACGCGGATGTCTTTGACCTTGGTTTCGATGCCGATCTTGTTGAGTGCTTCAAAGAAGCCTTTTTCTTCTTCAGATTCGGTGCGGATAACGTAGGCAACTGCGCGGATGAGTATGCGACCCGCCAACGCTTCTTTTACTACCTGGCCGAAATTTACCTTTGCTTTGTAAAGATTTTTCGCACTGTGGTAGAGGTTTTGCGTGTCTATAAAAATGCCGACACGCTGGCTTTTATGCTTAATGATAGCCATAAAAAATTAAATTAATGAACCTTTCTAAAAATACGCCCTTGAACTGTGCTGACTGTGAACTAGAATAAAAAAGACGGACCCTCTATATACTAATACGAACCAAACAAAAAAATATTACACCTGGTGCAAAACTCCTGGCTTGTTGCCGGGGTTTCTTACTTCTTGAGGTTGAGCTTCTTAAGAACCGCGTTATAACGCTTCTTGCTGCTCTTCTCGAGATATTTCAAATGCGTGCGGCGGTTAGCAACCATCTGTAGGAGGCCGCGGCGGCTGTGCTTATCCTTAAGGTGTTTCTTAAGGTGCGAGGTAAGTTCCTCAATATTCTTAATCAAAAGCGCGATTTGGACCTCCGGAGAACCGGTGTCTTTATCGTGAATTGCAATTTCTTTGATTGTCTTAGCCTTTTTCTGCTTAGTCAGCATGCGAACATAGTAGCACAGCCTGAGAATTTGCGCAAGACCCCCGCCCCAAAAAAGTGGCTTAGTCAAGAATGCACTTTTTAGTAAAAAAGTACCCCGCAGCCACTGGCTGCGGGGTTTTCTTAGTGTCCGAAGAACATTCGAGACTCTTTGTCAGGAAGTTGGTAGAGTGTTACGCCGGCGTTGATGCAGGTGTCCTGCACTTCTTTGTCACGCACTGATCCGCTTGTGGCAAAAATCGCTTTGACACCGGCGTTAATAAGAATTTCAACGCCGTCCTTGAAAGGAAAGAAGCTGTCGCTTGCGGCCACCAGCCAATCTCTAGGATGAGGAGGGAGATGTGCATTCTCTTTCGCCACTTCTACAGCAAGCCATGCTGCGCGAGAGCGTTTAGTTTGTGCGACCCCGTTCCCGATAAGCGCACCATTTTTAACCAGTGTTACGGTGTTGGAATTCGATGTGCGGCATATGGCCGAAGCAAATACCAAGTTACGTTCTATGTAGTACTGGTCGAAAGTTTCTCGAGAACCGTAGACCTTAAGTTCAGGATGAGTAAGGTCGAGAATTTTCGAGTCGCTATCTTGCACAACATAGCCTTCACGAACGGAGCGGCAAAGCGCGCCTGTGCGAAGATTCTTTTTACTCAACTGCGCAAGTGCTGGATTACTTAATACGCGGCACTTTCCGTTTTTTCGCTGCAGCAGTTGTATGGCGCCGTTGCTGAACCGGGGAGCTATGACTGCATCTAAGAGCCGGTTTCTTCCGGCTGACTCAAATGTCAGGAGCGTCGTTGCTCCCTCTGCGTCTATGGGGAAGTTAGTTATGACTACGGCACCCATAATCGCTTGCAGGTCTCCCAGGACAGTGTCTTTTATTGCACGCTCCCCTGTTGTTGTATGTGCAGCTCCGCAACAGTTGCCATGCTTAACAGCAACTGCAGTCCGAAATGAACCCCCGTATGCTCCAAGCGCAGCCTCAATATGAGTCAGTGTCTGGAGCGCACGGTCGAGGTCTGTCAGGTTTGTTGCACTCGGAATGTCCCCCGTGTGCAGTACGAACTTTCCTATCGCTAAGGGGTCGGCCGCGTAATGTTGCACGAACAAATTTGCTCCCTGCCATGGATTTTCACCCTGCCGAAGCACGTTAATCTCCCCAAGCGGTATAGGGCGCTTTGTCAGGTCCATACGTTCCTCCTCTATATAAAGACCATTACTAATCGCATACTGCTTGGCCCGAGTGCCGATGTCAACGAATGCAAAATATTGTGCGACACTAGAGGTATGGCTGATCTCAAGAC
>JAGVKC010000030.1 GCA_020050775.1 Minisyncoccota bacterium | reverse complement strand
CTCCTTTGACATACCAGGGCTGACGTTCGGTTTGTATCGCTGTTGAATATGCGCAATGCCATGCATCAAGTACGAGCTGGTGTGCTACATGATGGTCCGGATGGCTTTCGTCTGCATCGAGCGTAATGAGTACCTCAGGCATCATGCGGCGTATTTCGTCTGCTATGCGTACGCGGTTCTCGTATGTATTCTCGAGCTTCAAAAGTCCTAGGTCTAAGTTCGAGCGTGTGACACCAAGAATGTCCGCTGCTTTCTGCGCTTCGCGGTCGCGTTCTTCTTCTTCAGAAAAATACATACCTTCGCGCACGGTTAAGTCCAGTATGTGCAAGCGGTAACCCTGCGAAGCAAGAAGCGCGACCGTGCCGCCAACAGTGTAGTCTATGTCGTCTTCGTGCGCGCCGATGCACAACACATCCACTTTTTCTGTCATATCGTTTGCGGTCATGAAAGTGAGCGGTTAAGATTTTTAAGCGTGTCGGTAAGAACTGAAATGTGGGTTTCCAGCCGCGCCTTGTCGTATGCATGTGTGTTCGAGATAAGCGGGTGCGGTATTTCTAGTACGTTGGCTTTATGTGCGAGCGCGGCTTTCAATATAAGCTCGAGTTCAAGTCCCTCCCCTTCTGTTGTGAGCGAGAGTTGCTGGAGAAGTTCACTGCTGATACCAAAATAATTAGACGTAACGTCAGTGAAGTCTGTCTTGAGAACTCTGTTCACTGCAGCAGAAAGCATTGAATCTTCCAATTCTTCACGAACTTGCGGTTGCGCATGGCGGTCACTCTTGCGCAGGTAACGCGACGTGGTCACGAGGCCCACGCCGCCGCGCGCTAAGATTTTTATAATAGTAGAAACAAGTTGGGGGTCGTGACGGCCGTCGCCGTCGAGCTTAATAACATAGTCATACTTCTGAAGAAGGGCGTGCGCTAAACCTGCGCGCACGGCAGCTCCGTACTGAGCATCAGGTGCGTCGGGAATGAATACTTGTACAGAAAAATTAAGCACTTTGCGCGGCACGCCATCGAGCGTGCGTTGCATAAAAGAAGACTGTGCAGAGCCAAATACCAATACCGCCACTTTGCCTTCTTTGCGGTAGCTCAACTCCATGCGCATCAGTATAAAGGAGCAGATGCTCCCCTGCTACGTACGTAAAAGTAGCGCTACAAAACGTCCTCTTCGTCTACACCCGAGGTGCCGAAAAGCCACACATATATACCTATGGCGAGAATGGAGGCCATCAGGATTGCTGCGATAGATACTCCCATGCGGCGCAGTGTAGCGCAGCGGTTAGGAAGTTTTGGTGAAGCGGCATATATGCTAGTCTCCTAGCAGAACAGCACAGGAGGTAATAGTGGCTAAGTCTAGACACGCTAAAGAAAAATCTTTCGAT
Organism: Minisyncoccota bacterium; assembly: GCA_020050775.1. GTDB lineage: Bacteria > Patescibacteriota > Minisyncoccia > Phycocordibacterales > SBAW01 > GWA1-54-10. The sequence continues at coordinate 2,862 of JAGVKC010000030.1, read as the reverse complement.
ACTGATCACGTCCTTATTGGCGACATCCTCACGCCTGGAGCATCGCTTCCCGGCGATGAGTCGGACGAGCGCGAACACTCTGTACTCATCGCAATTGTGGTGATTTGTGTCATCGGTGCCTGCTCCGCGATTATCTATCACAACGGGGCTGCTGGCGCTTCAATACTCTGCTTCATCGTGGCAGGTCTTATCGTAACCATCAACGCTGGCCGCGGCGAGGGTGACATCGTTATAATTCCCGCCATGTTGATAATTCTTGGCACAATGCTTGGCAGTCCGCCGCCTCAATGAAAAACGCCCCGCATTTTTGCGGGGCGTTTTATTTTTTACTGTTACTGACCTGGCGCTTCCATGAACGTAATGTTTGTCGGCACTACAAACTTATTTGCATCTGCCACCCATGGTTTGCAGTCATACTGCGTATTTGTATTCACGTCGAAGCCCCCTACTTGCGTACCGCCTTGCGCGGTTACCGTGGTTTTTGACTTGAAACCTTGTGGAAGTACATCGGACCAAGAATACGAATAGCCACCCGTCACGATCATGCGACCAGTGTAGCTTGCGCCATTAGAACGTGATGTGAAATGACCTGAAATTTGGTCGCCCGATATATAAATCGTACCTTCCGATTCAGAATTTTGTACTGCTATAGACATAGTGCATTCATAACTTCCACCACGCGCCATGAGCGATGCAAATGATCCTGTGCCAGAAAGGTTCTCCCCTTCTCTTTCCGTATTTGCTGTTTGCTCTTGTGAAGCAGGAGTGCTTGCACCCATGCTCTGCCATGCGAAATAGCCACCGCCGAACTGGGATCATTAAAGCGATGCTGAAAAATCATACCTACATGGGGGGTAAGCCCGTAAAATCCAAAGCCCAAAGCGTTGATATGTCGGTATCCCAAAAGGCAAAAGCGGCTTCTTCAAGCGTATGCAGAGCAAATAGGAGAAGCGCTACGCCGATGAGTTTTTCGTTGCTTATCATTGTATGACTTTCTCCCAGATTTTCTTCCTCTCTTTCCTGATGAAGGGATAAGCGGCGGCATAAAAAGCCCAATGTAGGACAAATATGTAAACAACATCAAAACCATAAAGAAGGATGCTTGCAAACGCTATCCCTGCGAATAAGGAAGCAATAGCAAAAATAGACACAAATCGTGCAGGTAAGATAAAGAACAAAAACAAATGGGTTATAAAGAAATAGGCAGAGAATACCGCAAGGGTAAGGTTCGTGTTAGCAAAAAATGTTTGAAGAGAAAGCAAAACAATTACCGCCAAGACATCTTGAAATAAAATATCTGTTGATTTCGCGAATATGTAGAAAAACGACTCTTTCCTTTTCTCTGTGTCCTTATTTACCGCGTCTCCACTAAAGGTAAACCAGCCCTGTAAGGCAAGGGCTACTAAAACGCTATAAAGGAAGAGTAAAGCAACCACTCCGTACACCGAAGTTTTTAGTATGAGCTGTAAAGGCGCGTCTGAAAAAATAATCAGTGCACCTACTGTCGCTGCAAGAAAATAGCAAGCAGTGGTCAGTGGCTTCCGCCAATAAGCACCTCCTCGTTTGAACATAAAAACTTCAAAAACCCCAAAAAGTAAAACGAAATACAGAGATGCAAGGAGGGCATTTAGCATTAGTTAACAGTATATATCACGGCGTCGGGTGCGTTATAAACGCCTTATACCTACGAAATCTCTTTTGCGAGTACCTTTGCTTTCCGAACATCAATCCTCTCTTGGGTCTTTATTGAAGTACCAACGATAGCGCCGTTCGCTATTGCAAGCTGCTCCTTGACGTTTTTTGCGCTTACGCCAGCTCCAACAAATAGCGGGATATGCGGGTATGCTTTTCTAACCTCTTGCAGCTTTTCTATGGGTGTTTCAACTCCCGTGGCAGTGCCCGTGATAACGAGAGCGTCCGCCCCGTGCTTTATGGCGAGTTTTGCCGAGGCAGTAAGTGGGCGCGGTTTTACCATTTTTTTGTATTTGACTTGAATGTCTGCGAGCAAGAGCAGTTCGAGATAAATCTTGTTTTTGTACGCCATTATCTTTGCAGGAGTAGGGTTTATCTCGCACCACTCGCAAGTAATATGGTCTACGAAAACATCAAGGCGCGTAAACACCGCGCCCACAACCTTGGCTATTTCAAAAGACGCTTTCCAGTCATTGAGCATCATTTGTACCCCCACAGGGATAGTCGCTTGCTTGCACACCTCTGTGGCAATAGCAGTAAAGCTTGCGACCTGTGCGCTGTTGGCGAACTCGGTATGTGGCTTGTCGTTATCATTTTCTATGAGCACTGCGTCAAACCCTGCTTTTTGCAGCGCAGTGAGGTCGGCAAGCGCTTTGGCAATGGCGTTCTGCATACCTGAAAAACCCTGTATAGAAAGCAGAGGCGGCAAATGTATCATCCCGATAAGAATGTTTTTATCTTTTCCGAATACTTTTTTTAGTTTGGATTTCATATAAAAGTTGGCGGGGCTACCGTCTATGATAGCCCCACACCAATGATTAGTCATACCCAGCACAATTCCTGCGGCCAGTTTGCCAGAAACTCTCTTTTCTTTGACCACTCGGGCGAAGAGTGAGCGAGAATGCCCGTAAACTCGTAGCGGGCTTTTTCCGAGAGGCACAGCAACCCCTCTGCGATGCTTATCGCCGAGGCATTAGAGGCAGGGGCGCCACGCACTCCGCAAGGTTAGAACCGAAGAAAAAGCTTGCTGTTGCAAAGGATATGAGCAAAATCTACGCACAAAATCCACGATTGCTGTGTTTGTTAGAAAAAGTTCGAACATATTTTCGCAATAATCCGACTGATGACTAATCGCACGCTCCGCGTGCGTGGTGGCTTGAGATTTCATCG
>JAGVKC010000014.1 GCA_020050775.1 Minisyncoccota bacterium | reverse complement strand
TTTCACCAACCCCACCAAACGTTTGCCAAAGTACACGCCAGAGACCTAGCCAAACCTGTTCCCAATATAACTTTCGAGCTTCGGGATTTTTGCTGGCGTACATCTCGCGATACATGCCAACAACATTTCCTTCCCAATAATCCCAAAGAAACTGGACACGGAAGCGCGGAAACTTTAACACAAAGGTGTAACGAGGGTGTGTCAGCACTATACGCCGACTACCCCGAGAGATATACCAGCGCATGTTGAGTGTTCCCTATAGCGAATCTCCAGAGACAATACAGAAAAGTCCCCACCTTAACAAGTGGAGACTTTTCTGAAAATTCTGAGTTTTTAGCGAACGACGTACGGAAGGAGTGCCATGAAGCGGGCGCGCTTTACTGCGGTTGCAAGCGCGCGCTGCTGTGCTGCCGCAAGGTTAGTGCGGCGCGACGGCTGGATCTTGCCGTGTGGGTTGAGGAACTTCTTCAGCGTCTCAACATCTTTGTAATCTATGGTGCCCAACTGTGGGCCGTAAAAATCTTTTTGCATATAGTGTTAAGTGTTAGAACGGAATATCGTCCGGGTTAATGTCTTCTTGAGGGTAATCTATAACGTCTTCCTTCGGCGCCTTCTGCTCTGCCATGTCGCTGGAGGTATCGCGCGATGCGCCAGCACCAGAGCTTGCGCTGCGCGGACCAAATTGCACGCGCTCTGCAATGATCTCAGTGCGGTACTGCTTACCCTTATCTGCTTCCCATGTGCGGGTCTGGAGACGTCCTTCGATGTATGCTGAGCTTCCTTTTTTGAGGTACTGCGCAGAAGTTTCTGCCTGGCGACCAAACACGACAACGTTGTGATATTCAACCTGCTCGCCTTTGCTGCCGTCTGCCTTCTTAAAGACGCGGTTAGTCGCGATCGAAAAGCTGCATACCTGGCCGCCTGACGGAAGCGACCGGAGTTCCGGGTCGCGGGTCAAGTTTCCGAACACCATTGCCTTGTTTAGATACATATACGTTTAGTTTACGATTGCGTCTATGGACTTGTCGAGCTCCTCCTGAGAGACCTCTTTAGTCTCCTCTTTTGCGGCTACCGGCTTCTTGATGGTTTCTCCTTCGAGGCGATCAGAGGCATATACAGCGCGGCGAGGGGCCGAGATGTCCTCGCGGACAGTCTCGATAAGAAGGTGGCGCAGAACGTTCTTGTCGGAACGCAGCGCAGTCTCAAGAGCAGGGATGTTTTCGCGATCTGCCCCGAACTTTATCCAGCCGAAGTATCCTTCGGAGAACTTGTCGCGCTTGCCTGCGCTCGCACGCTCAATAATGTATGCAAAGGTAATCTTTGCAGGGAAACTTTCACTTATAAATTCGGCGCCCGAGCCTATTGCGGCGCGGATTTTTTCTACTGCCCCAGGGACGCCTTCGTCGCCTAGAGTTGGAACAAGGTGAAAGGCGACCTCGTATACAGGTCGGATCTGCGCCTCATTCGCTTGGGTAAAGGAGTCTTTAGACTCCTGCGATGTTTCGGACATACGGGTACCTTAGCACGCAGGGTCTAGAGCGGCAAGCCAAAGGCTATTTTTGCGTTCTGTGTCGTTGCAGACATAACTTCTTCTGGGGATAGCCCTTTTACTGCAGCTACCTTTTTGGCCACTTCTTGTACATAGACCGGCTCATTGCGTTTGCCGCGGTACGGCACCGGCGCCGCAAAGGGCGCATCAGTTTCGATAAGAATTTTTTCAAGAGGAGCAACGCGAATACTGTCGTCATACATGTCGGTATAGGTAACTGGCCCTGGAAACGAAAGGTAGCAGCCAAGGTCGAGATATTGTTGCGCCAATTCCCCACTGCCAGTGAAGAAGTGCATGACTACCGGTACGCGCAGTTTATGTGCAGAAAGTATAGCGAGCATGTCGTCATGCGCGTCACGACAATGGATCACCAATGCCTTGTGTACGTGCTCTGCAAGTTCAATATGCTGCAGAAACCGTTCTTTTTGCGCAGCTTTTTCTTCTGCAGTGGAACCGCTGCGGAAATAGTCGAGTCCACACTCCCCTATAGCCACAACCTTGTCTTCTTGAGCAAGCGTTTCAAACGCTTCTGTGTTAAATACTTCTTCAATATTATCGTTAGGGTGTAGCCCCACCGCAGCCCAAAGAAATTGGTGTTGTGTTGCAAGCTCTAGTGCTTCGCGACTCGTTGCGAGGTCTGTACCGATAAGTACTGAACCTACTCCCCTCTCCTGCATGCGCGCGAGCACCTCGGCGCGGTCAGCGTCGAACTTTGGAAAATGCAAATGAGAATGCGAGTCAAAAAGTTTCATGTATTTCAATTAAAGACGCGTACCTATTTCATACGACCGTATGAAATAGGTACTATTGCTTACGGGTGAACAGCGTTTCAGGTTTCTTGTTCGCCACAATTGCTTCAATAATTTTCTTGCTGGTTTCCGGAAGAATAGGCTCCAGCAATAAATCTATTGCCGCCAGCTCGTGCACTAGTTCAGTAATTATTGCCTTTCCTTTTTCTGGGTCAGTCTTCACTAATTTAAAGGGCGCAGTTTCAGTAATTTTATGATCAAGCGCAGAAATGCGGCTCCAGATATACTCAAGCGCTTTGTGTATTTCAAAACGATCCATTGCATCACTGAATTTTTTGGGTGCGGGCGTCATTTCAACTGCCACAGGCTTCTCAAGATGCGTCTGTGCAAGCTGTAAAATGCGTGCAGTAAGGTTACCCAGGCCATTGGCTAAGTCGGCATTGTACACATCTTTAAAACTTTCACGTGTTATGTCGCCATCTTCAAATGGAGAAATGTGGCGCGCAAGGTAATACCGGACAGCATCAGTGCCGTACTCTGCGAGCAACTCTTCTGGGTCTATCACATTCCCTAGCGTCTTAGACATTTTTTTACCGCCAGAGGTAATAAAACCGTGCACCAGAAGAGCCTTTGGTAACGGAAGTCCGGCAGAAAGCAGCACCCCCGGCCAGATAGCTGCGTGGAAGCGCAAAATGTCCTTCCCTATCACATGGAGGTTCACAGGCCAGAATTCCTTATACAGCGCGTCGTCACGGCCATACCCCAGCGCAGTAATGTAGTTTGAAAGTGCGTCGCACCATACGTACATAACCTGAGAATCATCTCCCGGCACAGGAATACCAACGGAAGAGTCAGTGCGCGGACGGGAAAAGCTCACATCTTCCAATCCCTGAGAAAGAAGCGAGAGGATTTCGTTGCGACGAGTGTCAGGTATGATCTGGAGTTCACCGGATTCAATTTTTTCTTTAATAGCCTGCGTGTGGCGCGAAAGCTTAAAGAAGTAATTTTCTTCTTGTATCTTCTCGGGCGCGCTCCCATGGTCAGGACACTTCCCATCTACAAGATCTTTTTCTGTAATGAATGCTTCGTGTCCAACACAGTAGAGACCTTCGTATTCTTTTTTATAAATGTCCCCCGCTTCTACAAGTTTCTTCCAAAGCAGAACAGCACCCGGCCAATGTGCCTCTTCGTCCGATGTGCGGATGAACTGGTCGTATGAAATATTGGGCGAATAAAAAAGCGTCTTAAAGTTTCTGATGATACCGTCGAGAAATTCAGTAGGCGTTACGCCCGCTGCTTTAGCAGCCTGCACTACCTTTTGTGTGTTCTCGTCCGAGCCGGTAAGAAAATACGTTTTCTCTCCTTGCAAGCGATGATAGCGCACCAGAATGTCGGAAATCGTGGTGGTATACGCGTGGCCCAAATGCAGTTTGGCATTCGGGTAAAAAATCGGCGTCGTGAGGTAAAACTTCTTATCAGTCATTTACTCACGCTACTGCGGCTCGCCGTCTGGCGCAAGGCCCTGTTTAGCAAGCGCTTTCGTTTTTTCACGGTCAATGTCGGAGAGAAATTCCTGTATCGCTGCAGCGATAGGCACAGAGAGAAGTATGCCTAAGAAGCCCGCGAGCTTAGCGCCAATCAGAAGCGCCAGAATCACCATCAGTGGCGGCACGCCCACTACTTTCTTTACTACCACTGGGTAAATAAGATGTGCTTCGAACTGCTGGACTATTAAGTAGAGACCCGCAACAAGAAGCGCTGCGGTAAGTCCGCCGTCTGCAAATGCTATGGCGAGCGCCGGAATAGCGGCAAGAATCTGCCCGAAGACTGGGATAAGTTCGAACGTTCCTGCTAGTACGGCCAAAAGAAGCGCGTTAGGAACCTCCAAAAGTAAGAGGCCTGGGTAGAGTAGAACTGCAACAATAACGCCGAGTATGACTTGCCCCTGCATCCACTTCCCTATCTTTGCCTGAGAACGCTTCCAGAGATGGAGCACATAAGCCTGTTCCTTGATAGGAGTTACTACGCGCAAAAAGTCATCCACGCCGGTTTCCTGCACCGAGAAGTAGAACGAGAAGACAATGATAAGGAGGAGGGATGTTATACCGCCGAAGAATGCCGATAGTGTTGTAAAGGCACCACCTGTCGTACCTGCAAGCGACGAAGAGAGGCTGCGCAAAAATTCTGCCGATGATATATCTGTTCCCGCGGGGAATAGTCCGCCCGTTACTTGCGAGATGTTGAACGTCGAGAGTGTTGCCGGAAGCCGCGCAAGAAAGTTTGCCGCGTCTTCCAACAGCGGCGGCAAGAACAGCGCCACGGCTACGGAGATAACTCCCGCCACAATTGCATAC
>JAGVKC010000048.1 GCA_020050775.1 Minisyncoccota bacterium | reverse complement strand
GGGGGGGGGTCATATAAATGTTTTTGAGCAGATTATATCTTTGGAAAATTTGCTTACTGCATGGAAGGAGTTTCGTCGCGGGAAGAGACGAAGATCGGACGTGCAACAATTTGAGTCTATCCTAGAGGAGAATCTTTTTGAACTCCACATTCGATTGCGCACAAAAACGTATATGCCTTCGCCATATGTTTCTTTTTATATTTCCGATCCAAAACGACGGCATATCCATAAAGCCACGGTTGCTGACCGCGTGCTTCACCAAGCTATTTTTAGAGTGCTGTATCCTATTTTTGACCAGCATTTCATCCACGACTCTTACTCTTGCCGGGTACGCAAGGGCACTCATGCTGGGGTGCGTCAGCTTGTACGTTATGCAAAAAAGGTTAGTGCTAACCATTGCGTTACTGCCTATGTACTTAAGTGCGATGTGAGAAAATTTTTTCAATCAATCGACCACGCTATTTTATTCCGGCTTTTACACCGACATATACATGATGCGGATGTGTTATGGATACTCAGAAAAGTGATTGAAAGCTACCAGGTTCAGCCAGGAAAAGGACTGCCCCTTGGAAACGTTACTAGTCAACTTTTTTCCAATATTTACCTTAATGAACTGGATCAGTGGGTCAAACATGAGATGAAGGCAAAGTTTTATGTGCGTTATTGCGACGATTTTCTCATTCTGGATACAAGCGAAGAAGCCTTGAAAAACGCCATTCCTGTCATCGAACATATTCTGCACACACGATTACAGGTATCTTTGCACCCACAGAAGGTGCATATTCGAAAGCTTGGGCAGGGAGTTGATTTTTTGGGGTATGTTGTGCTCCCACAGGCCATTATGCTTCGCGCGAGTACAAAACGCCGCATGTTGCGAAGCATCAACTCAAAAAACATGCCGTCCTATCTTGGCATGTTGTCGCATGCAAATGCCTCGAAATTGCGAACCAGAATTACTAACGGAAAATGATATACTTTTATGGATGTCCCAGGAGAAAAGCGCCGTCGACGGCCTCAAAGCTAAGCTCTATTCCCGCGAAGATCAGGGCCCTAAGCGCGACATCCGCGCACCTCTTTCGCCCAGCGAGGCTGAGGCTCCAGTAGCGTGGGCGCCCTCGCAGGAAGAAGAAGCAACCCATGACCGTCGGGGCCCGCTTGAGGAAAAGCCGCGCATGCCGTTTGCGCTTAAGTTTTTCATTGGTTCGGTAGTATTTTTCCTCATAGCACTTGGGGTTGCTGCCTATATGTTCTTTGGCGGAGCGAACCTTATTTCGCCGCGCAACATTGAACTGCAACTCGTTGCACCTTCGCTTGTTGATGGCGGTAAAGAAGCGACCATTCAGGTTATTATCCGCAACCGCAATACATCAGATCTTCTGCTTGCTGATCTGGTTATTGATTACCCAGAAGGCACGCGTGATCCAAAAAATCCTACAGAAGATCTTTCAAGCCAGCGCATTTCGCTTGGCACGCTTAAATCCGGTTCCCAAACTAAACAAAATATCTCAGCAATCTTCTACGGCGAAGAAGGTTCTCAGCAAAAGATTCGCGCAGTTGTCGAATACCAAGTTGCTAACTCCAACGCCATCTTCACCAAAGAAGGCGAAGTTGCTTTCACGCTCGGCTCTTCGCCTGTGTCAGTCTCTATCTCTGCACCCCAATCGGTTACCTCTGGGGAACCGTTTGATCTGAAAGTAACCGTGCAGTCAAACGCGAGCAACCCAATAGAGAACGTAGTAATTCAGGCTCAGTACCCGTTCGGGTTTGCACTACAGAGCGCAACGCCGCGCTCCTCCAATGGCAACGCGCTGTGGCGCCTTGGCACGATGCTCCCAGGTGTTACTCAAACTATTATGTTGCGCGGGTCTTTGGATGGGCAAGACGGAGACGAGAGGATATTCCGCTTTATTGCGGGCTCTGACAGCGATGAAACAAATACTACAATTCCTGTTCCATTCTTAACAGTGCCAGCGTCTCTTACGGTGCAGCGTCCGCTACTAGCCGGAACGCTCACTCTAGATGGTCAGACAGGCAAAAATATTTCTTCTGCGGCGGGCAAACTTTTGCAGGGAACTGTTACCTGGCAAAACAATCTTACAGAATCAATTTCTGATGTTGAGGTGTCTCTTAAGATTACGGGCCCTATGCTCGATAAGCAGACCGTTACGCCAGGTACGGGTTTCTATCAGTCGGGCAACTCTACGATTGTCTGGACCAAAGCGCAGGACCCTTCACTTGCAAGTATTTCTCCGGGAAGCAAGGGCGAGCTACAATTCTCTTTTGCAACGGCGCTGCCTGGCAGTGGCGGAATAGTCTACACCAACCCGACCGTTACGCTTGAACTACAGGTAAAGGGTGTACGCCAGGGAGCACAAAGCGGCCAGCAAGTAACGTCCAGCGCTTCAAGCGCCATAACACTTGCCTCAGCGGTGGCACTGAGCGCACAGTCTTCATACATTTCAGGTGTTCGTCCGCCGCGCGCAGAAGGTCAGAGTGTCTACACCGTGCTTTGGAGCGTACGCAATTCTTCTAACACGCTTGCTAACGGAATTGTCTCTACGGTGCTACCGCCCTACGTTTCTTTTGTGGCAGGACAAGCAGGTTCCGCTGTCACCTATGACACCGCAAGCCGCACAGTGCGCTGGGCGGTAGGGGACGTAAAGCCGGGAGTAGGTTACAGCGAAGGGGCGCGCACGGCGGCCTTCCAAGTTCTCATTACACCGAGCGCAACACAGGTCAGCAGCGCACCGGTGCTCACGGGTGCCGCTGTCTTTACGGCACAAGACAGGTTTGCCCAAGTGCAGGTCACCGCAACCGCAGCAGCGCCTACCACTATTGAAAATGTTGCTCCGGCACAGTAGAACTAGTGATATGAAAGAAAACCCGGGGACCATGGAAAAGCTGGTATCGCTCTGTAAGCGTCGCGGATTCATCTACCAAGGCTCTGAAATTTACGGAGGCCTCGCTGGTACGTGGGACTACGGGCCTTTGGGAGTTGCGCTAAAGAAAAATATTGAGCAGCTGTGGTGGAAGCGCTTTGTCCTTGATAGGGAAGATATGTACGGCGTTGATGCTGCAATTTTGATGCATCCTAAAGTATGGGAAGCCAGCGGACATGTGTCTGGTTTTAGTGACCCGTTGGTGGAGTGCCAGAAGTGCAAAAAACGATTCCGCGCAGATCATTTGGAAGATACAACCAAGTGTCCTGAATGTGCTGGGGCGCTTGGCGAGCCTCGCCAGTTCAACATGATGTTTAAAACGCACATTGGTGCTATGGAAGACGAATCATCAATTTCGTATCTGCGTCCGGAAACAGCGGGAGGCATGTTTGTTAACTTTAAAAATATTCTCGATACGTTTCATCCTAAACTGCCGTTTGGTATGGCACAGATCGGCAAAGCGTTTCGCAATGAAATAGCGCCGCGCGATTTTATCTTCCGTGTGCGCGAACTCGAGCAGATGGAGATCGAGTATTTCGTGCGACCTGAAAACTGGAAAGAATCTTTTGAGTACTTCTTACAGGAGCAGATGGAATTCTTGAAATCTGATCTCGGACTCTCGAAAGATAAAATCCACACCATAGATGTACCCGCAGAAGATCGCGCGCATTATTCCAAGCACAGTGTCGATACTGAATTTGATTTCCCATTTGGACAGAAAGAACTCTTAGGTCTTGCGTATCGCACGGATTACGACCTGAGCGCCCACACGCAAGCTTCTAAAGTCGACCTCTCATATTTTGACGAAGAAACAAAAGAGCGTTTCACTCCGCATGTTATAGAACCTACATTTGGTGTAGGGCGCTTGCTCCTCGCGGTTATTGCCGACGCATACGCAGAAGATGAACAGAATGGGGAGACGCGCGTGTACCTGAAATTCTCTCCTAAAGTTGCTCCGGTTAAGGCAGCAGTGTTTCCGCTTTTGAAGAACAAGCCAGAATTGGTTGCTAAGGCGCGCGATGTGTTCACAAACCTCAAAAAAGAAATTCCGCAGATCATGTGGGATGACAACGGCAACGTAGGAAAGCGCTACCGTCGCCAAGACGAGATAGGTACGCCGTGGTGCATCACTGTAGACTTCGACACGCTCGGCGAAACACCAGAATTGAAGGACACGGTGACCGTGCGTGACCGCGATACTGGGGAGCAAAAGCGCATCCCTGTGGCAGAGCTTGCTGCGTATCTCAAAAAGGGCATTGAGGTATACTAAAGGCACATGGAACGCCTCAAGGACGTAAATGTCCACATAACCTCAGGAAGCATCATAACGGTGTTCCTGTTTCTTATTCTTTTCACGGCGCTGTGGTTTTTGCGCGACCTGGTCCTTATAGTCCTTACTGCAGTTGTCATAGCATCCGCTATTGAGCCTGCCATACGCGTATTCATGCGCTGGGGCCTGCACCGCGTGCTGGCAGTCATTGG
>JAGVKC010000025.1 GCA_020050775.1 Minisyncoccota bacterium | reverse complement strand
TCCGTAACGTCATGAGCGCGCAAGCGCTACACAAAGTACCGATGACGCGCCCTCTGCAAGGAGGGCGCGTTTCGCTTCTGCAAACGTGGCGCCTGTGGTAGTAACGTCATCAACTACTACGCATGTTCTGCCGCGAACCGCTTTTGCATCTGCCCACATTGAGCCTTCTATGTTGCGCAGGCGAGCTTCCCGAGTCAGTCCTTGCTGGCGAGGCGTGTTTCGCATACGCACCAGTGCGTCGGGACTGTATGTAAAGAATTCATCTGTGTGTTTAAGCGTGCGGGCACATAGTACTTCTGTTTGGTTGAAGCCCCTCTCTTTTCTTCTACTCTCATGCATTGGTATAGGTATGAGAAGTGGTGTGCCGAGGGCCTCCTGTGCGCAATCAAGCAGTAGGTCACTAAGAATTTCACTACCAAATGCTGCGGCACGGCCATTGCGGTAGTACTTCAGCTCCCACATAAGCGCTGTTATCCGCGGGTCGTGGTAGGGGAGGGTGCCGTCTGTGCTCTGTGCTGCTATTGCGCGCACCGTGCTCATAGTGAGTTCGCGCACCAATACTTCAGTGCGCCGTGGTGGCAGTAGTAGTTCTATAAGAGGTGAAAATAGTGTGCGTAGCATGGGTCACGTATAGCAAAGTGCTATACTATATATAGTACGACCGATGGATTTCTCATTCTCGTCATTATTCTCCAAGGAGGTGAAGAGCGTTCTTGGTATAGATATAGGAACTTCTTCCATTAAAGTGGTGCAGCTTCGTCGCGAACGTGGCCGCGTCATTCTTGAAACCTACGGAGCCATCGCATTGGGTCCGTATGCTGGTGTAGAAATAGGCCGTGCGACTTCGCTGCAAGCAGACAAACTCTCCGAAGCGCTTAAAGACGTTATTCGAGAAGCGAACGTAACCACTACAGATTCGGCAATTGCAATTCCATACGCTTCAAGTCTTGTCTCTATCATTAAACTGCCTGCGGCAGTAGAAAAGCAGCTTGCACAAGTTGTGCCTATCGAAGCGCGCAAATATATTCCTGTGCCCATCAACGAAGTGCTATTGGACTGGTTCGTGGTCTCTGGCGGCAAGAGCGCTGCTAAAGACGGAAAACTCGAAGTACTACTCGTAGCTATACATAACGATACAATCGCCAAGTTCCGCGCTATTGCCGCAGCAGCAACACTCATCACGTCGTTTTTTGAAATTGAAGTATTCAGCGCAGTACGCGCATCGCTTGACCATGGGCTTGCACCGACGGCCGTCTTGGACATGGGCGCAGCCACCACAAAGTTTTATGTTGTTGAACGAGGTCTCATACGTGAAAGCCATATCATCAACCACGGCAGTCAGGACCTCACGCTTGCAGCGTCGCGCGCGCTTTCTATCACTGTTGCGCAAGCTGAAGAGCGTAAACGCAAGTACGGACTCACTGGTATGGAACTTCCAGGTCTAAAGCAGTCGCTGGAACTCTCACTCTCCCCACTTGTTTCAGAAGTTGGCCGAACTATTTTGGGGTGGGAACAGCGCAATAACCAGACACTCGGCTCCATGACGCTCACTGGCGGCGGCTCGGCACTTAAAGGCCTCAAAGAATTCATGCAGGCAAAGGTTCAAGCAGAACTGCGAATTGCAGATCCGTTCGGCAAAACACAGGCACCAGCATTTCTTGAGGCTATTCTAAAAGAAGCTGGCCCGGAATTCTCTGTTGCGGTCGGTTTAGCATTGCGCCGCCTTCAGGAGCTCGGATAAACGTATTTTTGTCCCCATATCTGCGCATAAAGGGGAGAGCGGACTCTCTTTTAGCCGTATACTAGAGTGTAAGAGAACCTTTTCTCTTTGAGAAACAATGGATCCCCAAGTGCAGGCGTCGTTCATACCCAAGAAAGCGCTTACTATTGAGCGCCACCGTGGAGGCGGTCTTCTTTTTCTGCTCGCACTCCTTTTCTTTATTGCTTCGATGGTTGCCGCAGGGGCGTCATTTGCGTACGAAAAGTATCTCAACAAGTCCATTACAGACCAGAGTTCGTCTTTGAAAAATGCGGAAGGTGCCTTCAATCCAAGTACTATAGAAGACCTCATCCGCATGGATGCGCGTATCAACGAGTCGAAAAAATTGCTTGAAAAACACGTCGCCCCCTCCGCACTGTTTGACTTTCTTGCGGGTTCAACGCTCGAGCGTGTTCAGTTCACAAAATTTGAATACGCACTCCAGGGCGACGGCACCGGCAAGATTACACTTTCCGGCATAGCAGATACTTTTTCTACCGTCGCGTTGCAGTCGGACGAATTCGGCAAAAGCAAAGTTCTTAGCGGTGTAATCTTTTCTGACATTACTGTCGGACAAAACGGCAAGGTCAGCTTCGTCGTGAACGCCATCGCTGAACCATCGCTCTTGCAATATAAGAGGAAAATTCTTGAAACTGTGTCCGTACAATAACCATGACACGCGTACTTCTTCCAATCATTCTCGTACTGGCAGCCATAGGACTCTTTGTGCTGTACACCAATCCAACGTATCAGCGCACGCAAGAGTTGCAGCTGCAGTCCGCTGCATTCAACGAGGCGCTAAATAAAGCGCAGGACCTGCGCACGCAACGCAACGCGCTCCTTTCCAAGCGCGTCACCTTCTCGGCTGATAGCGTGCAGAAACTAGAACGCATGCTCCCGGATAATGTAGACAACATCCGCCTTATTATCGACATCAACAACATCGCTGCGCGCCATAAGCTCACCTTGCGCAACGTGCAGCTTGGAAGTGTTTCAGACTCCGCGACGTCCCGCAGCGAACTAGCCGTGGGTTCTTCTGGAAGTCCGGTAGGCTCCGTTGTAGTGGGTTTTGGTTTCACGGCATCCTACGAAACTTTTCTCGCATTCTTGCAGGACGTAGAATACAGCCTGCGCATTGTTGATATTGAAACCCTTTCGTTCGTACCAAATGAGACAGGCGGCTATACGTTTGATATCGAGATACGAACCTACTGGCTCCACTAAACACCATGATTGAATTCCTAAAGACAAACAGAACAGTAATTGGAGGCGTCATAGTCGCAGTACTTGGCTTGTACTCGTACTTTACGTATTTTTCCGGTAGCTCTTCTGCGGTTATTTCTAGCGACGAAGCGGTCTCCCCAGCCTCCCAGCAGTTGTTGCTCACGCTCAGCCGGCTTAATACCATCAAGCTCGATGAGACTATTTTTGCAGATCCTGTATTTCTCTCGCTCTCAGACTTTGGCGTCACCATCCCTCCGGAAAATATAGGGCGCCGTAACCCATTCGCTCCGGTAGGCGCTTCATCTGGAACTACCACGCAGGTACTCCCTGCGGAACAATAGCCCATGAACCTTATTTCGCTCCTAGCGGAACAAGGGATGCTGGAAAAAGGCCGGATTCCTGAAATAGAAGAAGAACTTAAGAAGCCAGGCGCGTCTGTGGAAGACGTGCTACTTAAGGCAAATGTAAAGCTTACCGATGTTCTCAAGGTAAAAGGAGATTTTTTTGGCGTACCGACCCGGGAAGTAGGGGACGCGCCAGTGCCGTTCGATATTTTGCGTTATGTACCGGAAGAATCTGCACGCCACTACCGTCTAGCGCCCATTGGCATTGCAGATGGCGCGCTTGAAATAGGCGTTACAGACCCAGATAACCTTGAAGCACGCGATGCGCTCACATTTATTTCGGCAAAGGTTGGCATGCCGTACAAAATATTCCTTATTTCTGAAACAGGATTTGATCACCTCCTCACTCAATACAAAGGTCTCTCCGGCGAAGTGGGCAAAGCACTCAATGAACTTGAGAACAATACTGCGGCCGCAGAAACTACTGCTGCACAAAAAGGCAAAAAGCAGGTCTCTCTCAACGAAGAGGTAATTACTGATACCGAAGCTGATGCTATTACGGAAGACGCGCCAGTTACGAAAATCGTGGCAACCGTGCTCCGCCATGCGTCAGACCAGCGAGCGTCCGACATTCATATAGAGCCGATGGTAGACCAAACACGCGTGCGTTTCCGCGTCGACGGTGTGTTACTTACAAACATTACACTTCCAGCAAAGGTGCATTCGGCGGTAGTGGCGCGCATCAAAGTGCTCTCCAACATGCGTCTGGACGAAAAGCGCAAGCCGCAAGACGGCCGTTTCTCCGCACGCGTTTCCGGCGGCAAAATCGACTTTCGTGTTTCTACCTTCCCGACCTACTACGGTGAGAAGGTGGTGATGCGTATTTTGGGTACCCAAACTAAAAACTGGAAACTTGATGGTGTGGGACTTACTGATCACAACCTCAATCTCATCCGCACCGCGATTAAAAAACCCTACGGGCTTATTCTCGTCTCTGGTCCTACCGGTTCCGGTAAATCAACCACGCTCTTCACCCTTCTTAACGAAGTAGACCGAGACCGCCAGAACGTACTCTCTCTTGAAGACCCGGTGGAATACACCATTCCCGGAGTATCTCAGTCGCAGGTGCGTCCGGAAATCGGCTACACCTTCGCTACTGGGCTGCGCACCACGCTTCGTCAGGACCCTAACATCATCATGGTGGGAGAAATCCGCGACGCAGAAACCGCGAACCTCGCAGTGCAAGCAGCGCTCACGGGCCACTTGGTTCTTTCTACCATTCACACCAACAACTCCATCGGCATTATTCCGCGCCTTTTGGACATGGGTGTAGAGCCGTACCTTATTCCGCCGGTGCTTATTTTGGGCGTAGCGCAGCGTCTCGTAAAGACACTGTGCCCTGGCGGGGGAGAGAAGGTGCGTGTGGAAGGAAGTATGAAAGAAATGCTCAAAGATCAATTTTCTGATGTGCCAGAAGAATTCCGCAAGAACGTACCGCCACTTGAAGAGGTGTACCGCATGAAAGTAACACCAGAGTGTCCTGCGGGTACATCCGGACGCATCGCGGC
>JAGVKC010000012.1 GCA_020050775.1 Minisyncoccota bacterium | reverse complement strand
GTCGGGCGCAATATGTTTCTGCACCACCGTAAGCGAAGAAATAGTGACCACTTCTCCAATAAGTCCCTCTTGAAACGGAATGCGAAATGAGCGTATGGGCTTATCTTCTTTGCGTACCACCACCTTCTCTTCTTCAAGCTCTGCAGCTTTTTCGCGCATGCGCTTGGCTACCATGCGCATCTGGCCACCCTTGTTTGCGAAAAAGTTAGCTTTATCTTTATTTTCTTGAATTTCTTTTGCCAAAAGTGCGTTTTTACGATTCTCTTTTTCAATGCGGGCTGAAATCTGTGCGACCACATCAAAATAGTTGCCTACGTACTGCTCTACTTTGTGCGTGTGCACGTCCAAATACAAGACTCCCTGAGTGAACGAGTTAAGGAATTCGGCATCGTGAGAAATAACTATGACCGTCTTTTTGTAGTCTATAAGGAACTTCGTGAGGTGCGCGATTCCCTCCTTGTCTAAATTGTTCGTGGGTTCGTCCAAAAGAAGGAGACTGGGATTCTGTATGAGCGCCGAGGCAAGCAGAAGGCGTGCCTGCTGGCCGCCAGAAAAGGTGCTGATTATTTTTTCGTGCGGCGCAATAAGGTTCACTACCTCCAGAACAGCATCGATGCGCGGATCTATGTCGTAGACCTTTTCAGGAAACACTTTTTGGAAAAATTCGCGCACCGTCAATTCAAGCTGGTCTCGCGGAATTACCTGGCGACCTATTGCAATACTGAGTCCTTGCTGGATGTGTATGTTGACATGCTCCGCAGCGAGCTGCTTGGTGATGAGGCCAAAGATAGTGCTTTTACCAGCACCGTTCTGGCCCATCAAAGTTATCTTTGTGCCTTTGCGTACGGAAAAATCTACCTCTTGGAGAATAGGTTTCTTGATGCCGAATTCATGCGACACACTCTCAAAACGTACAATAACCTCCTCGCGCGCCATTGTAGTAGTGAGGTTACTTCTTCGCTGCCTTGCGGGCACGAGGCTTCTTTTCTACAGCCTTTGCAACAACCGCAGAGAGTCCTGGATTTCCAGTAGTCTTTGGTTCAAGAGCCTGCACCAAACGAGTAAGGGCGTCGATTTTGGTATTCAAGAGTTCTATCTGTGCTTTAATGTCATCGCCGCGGTTCTCGCGTGCGACAGGACGATATGCGGGGCGGGGCGCCGACTCTGGGCGAGAAAACGAGCGCGCAGGAGCAGAGTCTTTCCCTACTGAGAAGCAGTCTTTACAAAGTACTGGCTTTTTACCGTTAGGGCGAAACGGGACTTCGCACTGTTTGTGGCAGTTCGCGCATGTCGCTTCAAACATTTCTTTCGGGCCAGACGAAAAATCACGGCGAGGTCCGTTGCTAAAACTTCGTTCCCCGCGCTGCGGGCCGCGGTTAAAACCACCCTCTCTGAATCCGCCTTTCTTAAAATCTCTCATGAAGGCAGATTATAACATCAATCTTTTAAAAAATCAATATTCAAAGGAAATTTATTATTTAAATGACCTACCTTGCTTCTTGAGCGCACATTTTAATATGCCTACAGCTTTTGGCCCCATGCCGTGGAGATTAAGAATTTCTTTCTCTGTGAATTTCGTGAGCTGTCCGAGTTTCGTTATTTTTTAGCATGCAGTGCACGGAATGCGGGTGCAGAAGTTTTGGGTAAATCTGTTTTTGCTTTTTCTACCCTGTAAAATACTGGCCAGCACGTAGGACACACCGGAGATTGGCTACTTGTATCAAATGTGTGTCCCCTGCTGCAGACCTTTTTCGTCTTAGAGAAAAAAGAAGAAATACAGAGCCATGGGCGTAACCCAGGCCAGAAGATCAATAACGCCTTTTCGTGCGCGCTGCCCATAAAATCTTGGGTGCACATAGAACTCCTGAAATGCCAGCGCAATAATAGCGGCACAGAACAATACATAGAGTGCCCTCTCGCTACTAATGAATTCCTGGGAAACAATTGTAGCGGCAACAATAAAGAGCACTGAACCTAAAAAATGAAACGCCTGACGATAAATCATGAGCTTATATCCAAGACGATGCAGCCCGTAGGTTTGGATTGCCTGATTGACTGCCTGCTCGTATGATCTTCGTCCGCGAACCCACCGCCCTTCTATTTGGCACTTAAAAGGATAGAGACGATCGGGTATCGTCACAATATATAAATACATGTTCACCAACGCCTTGTGCATAGGTTTTGTTACGTACCTATAGTGTACCGCACTATTTATGCATGGTGGTACTTACCGCCTTCACGTATAGAAACCGCCCGGTATAACTGCTCAATAAGGATAAAGCGCACGAGCATGTGCGGAAATACCAAGGAAGAAAGCTTATACGTCGCGTCGGCACGCCGCATGACTTCTTCATCCACACCGTACGCTCCGCCGATAACAAACACGAGACGCGTAACTCCTGACTGCATACGCGCATCTATGAAGTTTGCAAAGGCAGGCGTATCTATGTCTTCGCCTCGCTCATCAAGCAGCACCATAAAATCAGATTCTTTGAGAACTTTCGCTATCGCTTCTCCTTCTTTCTTTTTTTCGCTTGCCGAAGGCATCATCCACTCAATCTGAAATATCTTTCGCAGTCGTTTTTCAAATTCAGCTATCCCTTCTTTGACCGTTGTGTCATGCGCTTTACCTGGAGAAATAATGAGAACTTTCATACATCTACTTCTTTAGCTAAAAGGTTACAAATCTTTGTATCCTCTTTTGAGAGAAGCGAGTTATAGGCTCGTATATCTTTATGCATAAAATCACTATACCACCATGCGGTTGGCGTTAAAGACACCACTCTCTTCCTCGTGCTATATCTAGAGCAATGCGTATTAACAAATACCTAGCAACACACAAGTATGCCTCCCGCCGAGAGGCGGACAAGCTCATAGAAGCAGGGCGGGTATATATAAATGACATACCTGCCGTTCTTGGCTCCATCGTAAAAAATGGAGACACGGTAGAAGTAAAGGGAGAGCTAAAAACCTATCGCTATTTTGCGTACAACAAACCCCGCGGAATCATCACTCACTCGCCTCAAGGCGACGAGAGATCAATTGAGGACATTCTTCCAATACAAGGTGTATTCCCTCTCGGAAGGCTCGACAAAGATTCATATGGCCTTATCATCCTTACCGACGATGGCCGGATAACTGACGCGCTGCTTAACCCAAATAGCGGGCATGAAAAAGAGTATGAAGTCGCCACTCTCGATAAACTACCTAAGGGATTTAAAAAGAACCTGGAGAAAGGTGTAGATATTGGTGAGTACGTAACCAAACCTTGCCATGTTGAGATTACGGGGAAACGTTCTTTCTCAATTACTCTTACTGAAGGTAAAAAACATCAGATTCGCCGCATGTGCGGCGCATTCGGCGCGGGTGTTACTGAACTGAAACGTGTGCGTGTATTAAATATTGAGATTGGTTCTTTGAAGGAAGGTGCGCACCGCCCTATCCAAGAAAAAGAGCTAAAGGTTTTTTTGGAGTCTTTAGGGGTGTAAAGAAATTGAAGCTCTATTATTTCCGCAAAATCTTCTCCATCGCTTTCCCTTTCACTAATTCATCGATTAATTTATCCAAATAGCGGATTTGTTGCATGAGCGGCTCTTTGATATCCAAGTTTGATAGAGAATTTTGGACCATCAAATTGGCTGAAAATTTATTGGATTACGCGTATGTAATTCATGCATTCGATGGGATAGATTCGGAGTAGATTTTGACGCTCTTTGGAGTCCGAACCTATCTCAAACTGGCTGGGTGTCTGGGCGACCTAATTTTTAATGAACAGAGTTGAATATAAAAATGGAAGTACTCTTGTGGTGACGATGTTGGAACCATTATAACCAAAGAAAAAGCCACCTTTTGAGAGGTGGCCTTTAGTTACAAGCCTGCGAATCTATGTGGAGATTCGGCTATAGTCGCATCTCGCGACACATACTCAAGTTCGACATGCATTGTTTTAGGTATCGAATTCGGCATTCGCCGTACCCGATTACCCTTATAAGCCTTGCCCTGAATGAAAACAGATATTTGCATACTTAAAGCATGGCAAATGTCATTTTCGGAAAGAACAAAGCGCTC
>JAGVKC010000064.1 GCA_020050775.1 Minisyncoccota bacterium | reverse complement strand
GGGGACCATCTACGCCTCGTGGATATTGGTATGAAAGAATAGAATCCCTTTCTGGTGCACGCGCGTACGAAGCGTTAGTTGAATCTGTACGCACGAAGGAGATATCTCTCCAGCACGAAGAAGCACATCTCTTCGGCGCAGCACTCTATGATATAGAGGGTTTACCTTCGCTTGCGGTATGCGACGAGCGATTTTCATATGGGTGCTTTCATGAGTTTTTAGGGCGCGCCATAGCAGAGCTCGGGCTCGATTCAGCACCAGAGCTCAATACGCAATGCATACAAGCACTCGGTCCGCAGGCGCTCTCCTGCCAGCACGGCATTGGCCATGGGGTACAAGCAGCAATCGGATACACCACTGCTGATTTAGAGAAAGGCCTTTCCGTGTGCGACACGCTCCCGCACACAGATCCTATCGGCGGGTGCTACGGAGGAGCTTTTATGGAGTACAATCTGCGCACCATGCTTGCAAGAGATGCTTCTGTTAGAACATACAGCGGAAACATATTCCAGCCGTGCGACGAGCTTAATGCAACATATACGGCAGCGTGCATGTTTTCTCAGCCGCAGTGGTGGCGCCAAAGTGTTCTTCAAACTACAGAAGTAACTGAAGCGTTCCGTACAATGGGAACGTGGTGCCAAGATAGCGAGCGCTTTGTTCCAGGCGGCTTGAGGCCTTGTTTTGAGGGTATCGGCAATATTGTGGCGGACACCGCTCAGTACGATGGTGCACGTGTTGCAGTACTGTGCGATGAAGCTTCATCAGTCAAAGCGCACGCTCTTTTGTGCAGGTCTATGGGGGCAAATGCGCTTGGTGTAATGAACACACGCGAAGAAGCGCTGAAAGCCTGCGACGGACTTTCTGGAGAGTATCTTACTTTTTGTGAGTCGTATGCACGCAATCAATCTAATATACTTCAAGTGCGCGCATTGCCAGCATTATGAGAACTCATCGCACGTTATTTTTAACAGTCACTGCCTTGGTTGCAGCTGTAGCTGCGTGGGTGTTCTTTGGTGGTATGTCCCAGGCCAGTGAAGCTGGACGCATTGTCTCTGTATGTTCGAAATCCGCTACATCCTCTGCGTGTTATGAGCGCGAAGTGTCAGCACTCTTTCCTCAAACATCCCTGACGGATATTTTTTCCACTATCCGCTCTATACGCGCACAAGACTCTAAGTACCAGTTCTGCCATGTGTTGGCGCATACACTGGGCGAAGCGGTGGTTACAGAGGACCCAGAGCGTTGGATAGAGGCTATGTCGCAGAATCCTCAAGATGGTCTTTGTTCTAATGGGTTTATACACGGAGTCATTGGTGGAAGGTTCCGTGCAGAAGTGCTCGACGATGAAACGCTACAAAAACTCACTCCCGATTTCTCACGCGCATGTGAGTCGCGTGCGACGTGGCAGGCCAGTAGTCTTGATCAAGCGATGTGTTATCACGGCATGGGGCACCTATACATGTTCATTACTGATGCCGATATTCCAAAAGCGCTTTCGCTGTGCGAGAGGACTGCACAAGAGAAGGGGACTGGAGACTACCGCAGAGTGTGCCGCGAAGGTGTGTTTATGCAGATATATCAGCCTCTGGAGCCGGATGATTTTTTAATGCTTGAGCGTATGGAGAGGGTACCTAATGCGCAGACTGTGCGCGAATTTTGCAGCGCGTTTACAAACAATGCCTATGAAGGCGCCTGTCTGCGTGAGAGTTGGCCGCTATTTCGCCAAGACATAGTGTCGGGCTCCGGGGTTGATCTTTTTTGTTCAGGACAACCTGACGAGCAAGAAACCAAGAGCTGCTATGAGTCCGCGTTCTCGATCATAGGCCGTATGTCCATAGGTACGCCGCAGTCCGCACTTGATGCGTGCGCCCAAGTGCATTTCTCTCACAAAAGAGCATGTTATGCGTATGCGGCGCGGGCGGTGCTTGAAGAAAGCAGAAAAGACGGCGAAGCTGCCATTGCACTTTGTGCAGCGGCGCCAAGCCGATACAAAGCCGGATGTATGGAAGACGTGCTCTCTACCGCTCATTTCATATTCGGAAACAATATTGAAGCTTCAGAGCAATTGTGCCGCACTGCCAGGACATATATAGACGTATCTTGCACATTCAATCCTGCGGAGCCTTTATGAACTTAGTGGAGTCATACACGCGCGCCGCTTCTGCATAAAATTCCCGAGTTTTACGTATTATGTTTTCAATCTCTTCAGCAGAAACCTGCTGGCGCAGCGCGCTGCGGTAGGAGAGGAGTTTCTCAAACAGAGGATTGTTTTCTTCGTACAAGGAGATGCGAGGAGGCGCTTGTATAAAACTCCTGTTATAAGAAAAAAATAGAGGATACATATAGTTCCTGGATACGATGGTATATTCCGCCGATTCAGTATTTCTCTCACCGTTTACGTTGCGTAATATGTAGTTATATAGAGAGAGTTCCTGTATCAGCATATCTGCAGAAGCACTCCTTTGTTGCACAGTGGCGATGAAACGAAGGGCGCGTGCCAGGGTAGGCGTGGTGAATGAAGATCTGCTCTCGCGCACAACCGTATACAGCGCGTATACATAGGCTTCGATATACTCCATACGTATGACCTCGCTGCTACGAACGATGCTCTCTTCCATGGCTATCAAAGGAACAAGCACCGTTGGGCTAACAGAGGGCAGTTCTCTACTTATAGGGCGCGTGGAGAGTTCGTTGCGGGCCCAAAGTGCGGTTGCAACCCCGCTGTAATCCGCCAAGGCCGTATAGCATATGTACGGGTTAGTAAGATTTTGGTACTGGTATTTAATATCTTGTCTTATAAGGCTTTGAAATGATGGGTTAGTAGAATCCTTCTGTGCGGTGATATCCCAAAAATATAAATCGCTGACATAGCGCATATTCAGGCGAGCTTCTGTGGTAGAGGCGTTTCTCCATGTGCCGTACGCCGCAACCTCTTGTTGTGGTGCGCAGCTGGTGGTGTCCAATGTCACTAGCGTGTAGTTTAAGCGTCCTGGAAATGCGCGCCGCATTAACTCCCACGCCTCGAATGTTTCGCCTTTTATCGGAACAGCCGCTTTAGTTTCTGGAATACTAGTAATTTCAAGAACTGACGCACACCGCTCTCCAGTGCCATAGCTGCAAGAAATAAACTCTTGTACGTTGCGCTGTGTTTCGATGCCGCTGGTACGTAACGCATCAAGCGCACTTAGGAGGCCTTGTTTGGTCGCACGGCCGTCTGCAAGAAAAAAATCAGAGGACTCATCCACAGATGATGTTTGGAATACATTTCGTAACGTTTGGGCGCTTGAAATATACAGTGCTGAAAACTCTTTCATTTCAGAGAGGTAGGTATCCAGGTTCGCCACAGAAGGCCGTTCGATGAAAGAATTTCTGCTTTCCTGCAGTGTTGGTATGCGCACGAGCAGTTCTTCAGAATAGAGATTAGAGATAGTCGTTGCGTCTTCAGGTGCGTATAGTTGCGCAATCGCATCGCGTGATTTGAATAATATAGCTGCCTCATATGCAAAACGTGACGGGTCTGTACCATCTAAAGAAAAGTAAGGTGTTATGAGTGCTCCAAAAAAGACATACGCTACACGCAGAGCGTCATAAGCGCGCGGGCCCCTCACGATATTCTGTGTCTGGTCCTTTACTATGCCGTTTTCTACAGTATAGGCAGCTTCGTCTATATATACCGTCAGTGCGGGTAGATTTGCGTTCCGTAGAGTTTCTGCGAGGCGATTTGTTCTAACAGACTGCTCCCAGAAGAGTCCTATATAGATGTACAGAATGCCTACCGCGGCAAGTGTCGCTACAGCGTATAAGAGTTTTTTGCGCCCAGGACCCAATAGTAGGTGCATAAGCCCATTATACGAGGTATGTGCGTAACTTTCGTTGACACCCTGGACAGCCAACGTACACTTATGTGTATATGACGCCTAAAAAGTATCTAATGTTGGGAGGCGGAGCTCTTATTGCTCTTGGGCTTAATGCATACTTTTTTCTAGGTACCCTGGTTCAGCAGACGCTAGGTACAGGTGTTATTGCTAAGGGAGAAGAATGCAAAGATGAGCCTAGCACAGCTGTGAGTTCGACCAAAGAAAATCCAAACAAGCGCCTGTTTGTAAGCTGCAGTGGCTTTCTAGAATAAGCACGAGATGATGGAGCGCAGTGACCTTGTTGCGTTCGGCACGCAAACGCTTGAGCGCTTTTTTGATACCTCGTTTATTGCACACGAGGCAGAGAGTTTTGCCGTACGCATTTCTTCTGGTACAACCGGCGGCACCCCGCTTGTGCTTGTGACTGAACACCCTACCCTTAATACTGAAAGTGCAAGTAGGAAGTGGTGGGGCGGAGGAGAGCACACGCTTCTGTGTTATGGCTCGCGCAACTTGCGACTTTTCAATGCGTTGAGCGCAAAGAAGTATTCTAATTCTGGCGGTGCACTGATGGTGCTAGGTGCTGAAGATCTCAGTGCTGGGCTTGTGGGTATCCTTGCAGACTTTATGCCGCGAAGGATTATCGGCTCTCCGTCTTTCATCGCGCGCGCCGCAGAGTATATGAATGAGCAGACTCGCAAAAGGGTTCTATATGTGCAGTGTGCGGGCGAAACTGTATCCAAAGAGCTTACATCTTTTTTTGCCGCACAATTTCCCAAGGCCACACTGCGCAGCGTCTACACCGCGGTCGATGTTGGACCTATCGTATGCGTCATGCGGGAATCTCCTTAATAACCAGTATCATCCTCGAGAAGATGTTCGCATCACTATTCATGAACCTGACGAACATGGTGCGGGAGACATACTTATAAGCACAGAGGTCGTGCGCGGCATGCGGCTGGAGGAGTATCACATCGGAGATGTTGGTCGACTATTTGAATACTCCTGCCCGTGCGGTAAGAGCAGCGTGCTTGAAGTCTTAGGGCGAGCAGGCTTTGATTATGTGAAGCTTGCCGGTGCGATTCTTCGACAAGAAGAGTTTGATCGCGTCATAGCGCGACTCAATATGTTTGATGACTACCGCGCAACATTCTCTTCTTCGTATGCGGGGGCCCGTTTACAGGGCCAAGGCATCGTGCATATATATCGAAAGGATGGCGTAGGCACACCCGCTCTGGCGCGCGAAATCGCCACACAAATCGAAAAAGAATTGTTTGTCACCCCTACGCGCACATGGGGCCAGTTGGTTGAAGATGGTTTGCTCTTGCCTCTTGATGTGGTCTTTGTTCCAAAGCCTTTTCCTGTTGGGAACAAACCTGTGCGTTTACGCCTCACATGAGCAAAGATACCAAGATAGCGCTTAGCGCTCTTATTTCCACTGTGGCAGAGCACACCCAAGCCGATTTCTATTCGCAGATTTGGGCCGATGCAAGGAACTTTAATGAGCTACCTACCGTTTCTCGCAGCGACGTGCGCATGGTGCCGTTATCGCAACGCCTATACACAGAAGGGCCTGGCATGGCTCGAATGATTACAGACAGCGAAGGCATGTTTGGGTATCAGTATAGTTTTGAGGAGTTGAATAAAGAAATATATGGCCCTGTTGGGGTACGACCTCTTGTGTGTTTTGCTGATGCCCATGATGCTATTGAAAAATCATTGTGGTGCTACGCTCATGGCACCGTACCGCTTATTGGCGAAAAAGATCCAACAATAACTGCTCTTGTTGCAAAAGAATATCGCATCAACTCACTTCTTGCAGATGAGGCGTCGTTTGAAAGTCTACGTGAGCATCTTCAGCAGCACATCCAGCCGATTTCATCGGTTATGCTTTTTGGTAAAACATTTCAACACGATGTGCTTGCACACGTATCTGCTTTGGCGCGCGACGTGCGCTTCCTTCTTTCGTTGCCTGAAGTAGGCGCCTTCGCATCTGCTCTTCCTGAGAGCGTTCCACAGTTCACCGTTTTGCCGGGTTGCATTGTCGAGAGCGACGGGGAATTGATTATTACAAAGCTTGCGTTGAGAGCATTTCCAGTCATTCGATACCGCACGGGTATCCAGGCACCGGCATTTGTAGGCATTCGGAAAGAAGGAGACATGCTTTAGATGTCATTTTTTTGTATGTATGCTATCCTCTCACCAGGTTAGCTCTTTCCATCTGAAAGAAAGGATAATTCGATGGTCACGACGGTCTACTCCCTTCGAGCTACGGCACGTGCAATAACTTCTTTTTTTGCACGTTCCTTTGCGCTGGGTCAGGTTACGCCTTATTCCTTTTCTGCCGCGAATGGGGCTGTACACCCAACCCTTGGGTCAGTATCTATCGCTGCAAGCTGGACGTGGGTTATTGCGCTCCTGTTTATACCGGGAGTGGCCTACAGGCTCGGCATTGTTGCGTTTGTTCCGTTTGTTGCCATGAACACTCTTGTGTTGGTGGCTATCGGACTGGCAGCGCCGCGCATACGTTTGGTTGTGCCGGAGGGGATTTCGCTTGCGCAATTTGCGGGAGTGCGGGACGGCAAGGTAATGGAATACGTCCTCGCTGCTATCACGTTGGTCATCATGACCTACGCGACTATTCTCGCTCTCACGGGCACGCACCATCTCGTCCGCTATCTTGGGGTGCCGCAAAGTGAAACAATGGCTGCCATGTGGCTCATTGCCGCATTGGTCTACATCGTCTCATTTCCGCGCGGCATTCAATCTTCAATCGCTATCGACATGCTCAAAATTGGAGCGATTATGCTGCTTATTGGTGGTGCAATCGGTGCAATTATAGCAGCAGGCGGAATGGGAACTGTATGGAACGGTGCATTTGCAGCGCGTACGGGCCAGCCGGCAATTACTTCAAGCACGAGCGTAAGTGTGTTTGTGGCAGCAGCGAGCGTTTCGCTTTTTGCTTCAGCATTTACTGACGGCATGCTCTTTCAGCGCCTTTTTTCGGTGCAAAAGGGCGGGGAGCGCCGCGCATTCATGGGCGCCCCTCTTATCTTCGTGTGGGTGCCGCTTCTGATG
>JAGVKC010000020.1 GCA_020050775.1 Minisyncoccota bacterium | reverse complement strand
TTGCCACAAAAACTTTCAGGCTATTACCAGTCTCTGTATGGAAGTGGACGAAAAGCGCGAGACCCGGAAGAGGTCTGGGAAGTGCCACGAGATATTCGAGAACAAAAAGGAAAACGATTCGGGTATCTGGGTAAAAAACCCCGCTACACGAGCTCAAAATCAAGCTGACGAGCCGCAAGGTCCGCAGCAACAAGTTTTACACGCACTCGGTCTCCGAGTGCGTATTTCTTTTTAGTGCGCTGGCCCACGAGCGCGTATTCTTTTGGAGAATGGCTGAAGAAGTCGCTTCCGAGCGAGCGTACGCGCACAAGACCGTCTGCGGCGCTGATTTTTTCTTCAACATAGAGACCCCATTCAGTCACACCTGAAATAACTGCATCAAATTCCTGGCCTACTTTTTCCTGCATATATTCAACCTGCTTGTAGCGGATGCTTTCGCGCTCTGCTTCCACGGCCTTTCCTTCTTTCTGTGACGCTTCGATGCACAAGCGCTCCAGGTTCTGGAACTCTTTGCGCGTAATGGGCTTGCCGTTTAGGTGCGACTCCAAGATGCGATGTACCAACATGTCTGGATAGCGGCGAATAGGCGAGGTGAAATGCGTGTAGTGCTTGAATGAAAGGCCGAAGTGC
This sequence comes from Minisyncoccota bacterium, assembly GCA_020050775.1. Taxonomy (GTDB): domain Bacteria; phylum Patescibacteriota; class Minisyncoccia; order Phycocordibacterales; family SBAW01; genus GWA1-54-10. The sequence continues at coordinate 3,368 of JAGVKC010000020.1, read as the reverse complement.
CCGATGTTTTTGGTGGTATAGATTGCTTTCGCCATAGAGCGAAGCGTTGCCGTGCGGATGAGGTGTTCTTCGGGCTTACCTTCTATTTCGTGAAGAAGTTTTGCGATGTCGCGCGCAGTATATTTTTTCTTCTGCTTATTGCCGAACTCGTAGCCAAGGGCGCGTACGAACGTTGCAAGCTCTTCAATGCGCTCAGGCTTAGGATCGTCGTGAATACGATAGAGGAAGGTATAATTTTTCTCCGGTACTTTCTCTGCAAGCTTGGAAATGTGCATCGCAACCTCGCGGTTAGCAAGAAGCATGAATTCTTCGATGAGCGAGTTAGTTTCGATGCGCTCTTTGCGCGTTATGGAGAGGACCTTTCCTTTCTCGTCTAGGTCGAATTTAACTTCATTGTCCCCGAAGTCTATAGCGCCCTCTGCTTCGCGCTGTTTCTTGAGCACACGGGCGAGTTGGCGCAGTATGCCGAGTTCTTCTATAAAGAGACCCTTGCCGGTATTGAGTACCTCTTGTGCTTCTTCGTATGTAAAACGCTTATCGGAGCGAATGATGCTCTTTTCAAAACGGCGCTCAAGTACGTGTGCCTTGTCGTTCATGCGAAATACTGCGGAGAACGCGAGCCGGTCTTCGTTTTCTTTAAGCGAGCACACGTTGCCTGAAAGTTCGTGCGGGAGCATAGGAATAGTCGCGTCTACAAGGTATACCGATGTCCCGCGACGCTCTGCTTCTTTACCCAGTGCTGTGCCTTCGCGGCAGAAGTATGTAGCGTCTGCGATATGAATACCTATTTCGTATTCGCCGTTAGGAAGTTTTTCTATAGAAAGTGCGTCGTCAAAGTCTTTAGCAGTAAGAGGGTCGATGGTGAAGGTGGTGGTGCCACGATAATCCGCGCGGCGCGGCGCCTCTTCTTTAATGGTATGAGCATGATTGCGCTCTATAGTTGCCGCTTCTGCAGCAACATCGGCAGGGAAGTCGGTGCGGAACCCGTGCTCAAGAACAATGGCGTTCATTTCTACTCGGTGCTCTCCTGCAGTGCCAAGATGCTCCACTACCATGCCGCGAGGGTCGCCGTTTCCGTCAAATGAGATGAGGCGCACAAGCACTTTTTCTCCTTCTGCATATGTTCCCGCATCATCCAGTTTAAACGAGCGATACATGCGGGTGTCCGCAGCAATAGCAAGGCCGCCTTTAATAGTGCAGACAAATTCCTCTTTTGCACGTTGAACGACTTTTACTACTTTGCCTTTAGGGCGAGGGTACAGGCCGCTAAGTTCTATTTCTACGGTGTCGCCGTTTAAGGCGCCGCCGAGTCCAGCAGTCTGTATCTCAATATCTTCTTTTTCCGGGTCTCCGCCTCGGCTCGGCCTTAGCGAGACTGGTCCGCCTCGGCTCTGATCCTGCGTCGAGACGGGCCATGGCACATACCCCACTCCTTTGCGGGTTATTTGAACTATTCCTTCTATACGTTTCTTGGGGGCGCCGCCTTTCTGGGGGCCACCCGCTCTACTGCGAGGCATTAATAAAGGCACTTTAGCGCATTTATTGACTTAAAGCTAGAGCGCTGATACAGTGTTCGCACATCCGCTTGGGCGGATGTTTTTCAAGAAAATCATGCTTACCATCCGCCTCACTCGCGTCGGCAAGAAGAAGGATCCGTCCTTCCGCGTTATCGTCGTAGAGTCCAAACGCAAAGTTCAAACCGGCAACTACCTTGAAATGGTAGGTTCTTACGATGCGCGCAGCGACCGCGTTACGCTTAACGGCGAGCGTATCAAACACTGGATTGCTCAGGGTGCAACTATTTCCGATACACTCCACAACCTCCTCGTTTCAAACAAGATTATTGAAGGCAAGAAGATAAACGTTCTTCCTAAAAAGACCGTACCGAAAAAGGATGAGCCGGTAGCTGCAGATGTTACCCCTGTAGCCGCAGTGGCAGCCGCTGAAGAAGTACAAGACCTGCCTGCGCAGGCAGGAGAAGTTCCAGTGGCCGAAGAAGTTGCCGTTGAGGCAGCAGCAGAGGCATCCGCTGATGCAGGTTCGGGAGGTGCAGACGGTGCGAGTGCATAACTCCACTTCGCGCCCCAACGTTTTGATACAATTAGGTGAGTCGTTTAGTAAATAACTACTGTATATCTGTATGGCCGAAAGAGATCAGGAATTTTTAGAGTTTGTAGTTAAAGGTTTAGTTGAACACCCAGACGCAGTAAAAGTAAATCGTGTAGTAGATGAAATGGGCGTACTTCTTACGCTCGACCTGCACCCAGATGACATGGGTAAGGTTATCGGCCGCTCAGGAAACACCGCTAAAGCGATTCGCACGCTATTGCGCGTTGTCGGCATGAAGAACAATGCACGCGTGAACCTTAAGATCAGCGAACCGGAAGGAAGTACCCGCGGACCTACCGCGAGCGCGGACACTGGCTGGGATGGAACGCATGAGAAGCCTGCGACGCCAGCGATGAAGTCCATCGATGACGCCATGAGCGATCTCGGTAATTTGTAAAATCGCTTAGTGCCGCGAGCTGCGTTGTCGCCGTTGCGATACTCGCTCACAATAGATGACTATTGCTCGCTCCGTTTCTCGCTTGCTTCTAGCATCTCATCGACACCAAACGATTTTTAACAAAAGCCGCCCGAAGGCGGCTTTTGTTTTGGAAGATTTCACGCTACGGTAAGCAGCACCTGTCCCGTTGGAAGTTCAGTCCAACGCGTGAAGGCGAAAAGCAGTATGTCAAACATCAAAAAAGAAAAAACTTCCAATGGGATGAGATTCCATGTGGTCACATTGTTTCCCGAGGTGATTGAGGCGTACACTAACGCCTCTATCCTCGGGCGCGCCCAGAAGGATAAAAAACTCACTGTACAAACAGTGCATCTGCGTCCATTCGCAGGTAATAAATGGGGGAAAGTAGACGAGCGCCCATACGGGGGTGGCCCCGGAATGGTCTTGCGCGCAGAGCCGGTCATCAAAGCGGTAGAAAAAATCCTCGCCAAGATTAGATCTAAAAAAACAAAAAAGGGAAGTGACTTGATATATCAAGTCACTAAATCAAAACCGAAAGCTAAAATATTAATTACTTCTGCAGGTGGAAAGCTATTTACTAATGCGTATGCAAAGAAACTCTCTAAAGAAAAAGATGTGATTATCGTATGCGGCCGCTACGAAGGTATCGACGCCCGCGCAAAGAAAGCACTGAAGGCAGAAGAGATTTCAGTCGGTCCGTATATTTTGACCGGTGGGGAAGTTCCAGCACTCGCCATTATCGATGCAACCGCACGTCAGATTAAAGGAGTACTTGGAAAATTTGAGTCCCTAGAAGAATCACGCGTAGCGAGCCACGAGATATATACCCGCCCAGAAATAC
>JAGVKC010000033.1 GCA_020050775.1 Minisyncoccota bacterium | reverse complement strand
GAGATTTTCCGAAACGCGCGACATCTTTGCTTCGGTGTAACGCATAGCTGCAGCGCCGTCGCCGTCGATGGAACCGAAGTTACCTTGCCCGAGGATGAGCGGGTAGCGCATGGAGAAGGTCTGCGCCATCTTTACCATTGCGTCATATACAGAAGAGTCGCCGTGCGGATGGTACTTACCAAGCACATCGCCCACCACTGTTGCAGACTTGCGGAAGCGACCGCCCGGGGTAAGACCCATGCGATGCATGGTGTAGAGAATGCGGCGGTGCACAGGCTTCAGCCCGTCGCGCACGTCAGGAAGTGCGCGCGAGGTGATAACCGACATCGCGTAGTCGAGGTACGCTTCGCGCATTTCGGTCGAGATGTTGCGCAGAACAATGCCGCCGTTAGAGTCCATCTCTGCGGCGTTTGTTCACCTCCCCCTTCCGGCTCTTTTGGAGCTTTCTTTTTCTTATCGTCAGCCATGTCGGTTAATTACTGTATTGCGGCAAGCTAAGTACGCTACTTGTTGCTACTTCCAGCCTGGCTTCGTTGTTATTCTGGGTTTGCGCTGCTGCTGCGGTAAGAGATGTCTGCCCCCCAGTTGCTTGCAACGTTGTTTCCCCGCCCGAAGGCGTCGCAATGCGAATACCAAGCGTTGTGACCCACACAACAAACACGATAGCAGTAAGAGCTCCCGCTATTTGCATCGCATGCGTGCGACGGTCGTGCGTACTTTTGGTGTGCATGTGTGCAATGAAGCGCTTCATACGTATATAAATAGTAGTTGATTAGTTTGAAAGCACAACGATCTCTCCTTCTTTTCCTTCCAAGTCCTTGCGCTTTACCGTGAGTTTCTCTACCGCCTTCGTTCCTTCTGCGCCTGCCTCTTTTAGGAATGACTTTAGTTCCCCTGCTTCGTACTGCATCGGGATGATGACACGCGGCTCAAGACGCACTGCAAGTTTGTAGCCTTCCGACTGCTCGAGCGTTTCTTTGCCGATAGGTAGAAAAAGAATATCGATTTCGTCGAGCTCCTGTTTTGCAGTCGCTGGAAGGTCTGCGCTTTGGAGCGCACCCATAAAGCACAGGTTCATACCATCGAGCGACACAGAGTAAATAGTATTGATAGTTTTCTTTTTTCCGTATTCCGCAGGCACGCCAAAGCCGCGTACCGCAACTTCTTTTACTTCATACTCGCCGGGACCCTGGATGACAAACGGTTCGCGCTCGCCGAACGATGCATTTTCTATGCCGTTAAAGTCGTCGTGATTCAAAGAAACGAGCGCAATGTCCGCGCCGAATTTCGACGTAGCAAGCTTGGAGTTTTTGGAGGGCGGATTGTAGGAAAGCGTGAGGTCTCCTTGGGAAATCTTGAAATTCTGCCCTCCCATGTAGCTGATAACCATACCCCTATTTTAGCAAATTTCTGCCCACAAATCCACTGTTTTTGCCTTGCAAATAAAGGCTTGCGGGGTAGGATTGAATTGTCCCTCGATTGGATGGACTTTAGTACATAGGAGCACGCCATGACGGCGAAAGACGTTCCGAAAAAAGTTTCAAGCACCGAGAGCGGCGGCTTCCCACGCGAAGGCGTTGGCCTCGCCCACCATGAAGGCATGGGACTCGACCATCACCGCGAAGGTGTCGGTCTCGTCTCTCCCCTCTCCCACGAAGGAAATGACAGCTGAAGCAACAACTTCAGCACTAAACAGCTCTTAGCTCAGTCGGGCTAGTGCATAGAGCGTTTTGTCTTCTCCAGATATCGTGGGAAGGGGTGATCCAACATCTCGTGGTCGTGGACTAACTTGTGGCCGTAGACCATGGACGTGCTTAATACAACAGGCCCGCGCGTATGCACCGCGCGGGCTTTTTATTTATCCTGAGCGAAGTCGAAGGGCTTTCCAATTTCATTGACTCTTTATAAGAGTATGTTAGATTCTTTTTGTACCGACGCTGTTTGCAGCAGGACCCTACCGGGTCTTTTTTGCTTCAAAAAGCAAGATGACAAGCACATCAACCAATGAGGAAGATTTCGACATGGCGAACAAGAATCAGAACCAGCAGGGTGGCAATAAGGACCAGCAGCGCGGCGGCCAGCAGAATCAGCAGAACCCGAACGACAAACGCCAGCAGGGCGACCAGGACGCCGGCCAGCAGTCCGGACATAAGCAGAAGTAATTTCGATCGGCGCCGCAAGCGCCAACGCCCCGTCAAAATGACGGGGCGTTTTTCTATACACAGCCCCTCGTTGACAGTGCTTTGGGTTGCCGTACCGTTATAGAGTAAGTACCTTGTTCGATCCATAGGGAGAAAAAACTAGGTTTAATAAGATCCTCAAACCCATGGAGTTTTCCATGAGAATCAAGGCTCCGCCCTAGTTTCGCGTTTTGCATAACCTCCTCTCCATCCGGGCCGGTCTGCCCCCAGCAGACCGGCCTTTTACTTTTCTAGACCCTGGTGTATAGTCCCTAGCAATAAGGGCCACAACCTTTATTAACCGCGTGCAGGATTAATCCCCAGCACTCGAAAAAGCATTGTTCTGAAGCGTTTTATCTGGCTCTCGTAAGAAATGTGTTGATACGCAACATATCGATATTTCGCGAAAGTTACAGGTGAGAACAAAAACGCAATGCTTTTCTCGAGTGAGGGGGGACCGGCCGCAACAATAATAAATATGACACCAGTAAAAGAGACTGCCCGTAAGGCAGCCGAAATCGCAGCTGTTAACGAAGCCGAACTAAAGGCTTCTTCTCCTATGGGCGTGCTCCTTGGCAAAGCGCCGGAGATGCCTAAAGAAGGAGACATCGTCGAGGGTCCAGTTATCGCACTGGATCGCGCACGCCTCTACATAGACCTCAAACCTTGGGGCACCGGCATCATCTTTGGTCGCGAGTACATGAACGCGCGCGAAGTTATTAAGCGCACAAACGTTGGCGACAACATCGCTGCAAAAATCGTTTCTCAGGGAAACAAAGAAGGTTACATCGAACTCTCGCTTAAGGAAGCTCGTCAGGCAGTGCTTTGGACTGAAGCAGAAGAAGCAGTCAAGCACAAAACACAATTTGAACTCACTGTTAAAGAAGCAAACAAAGGCGGTCTTATTCTCGATTGGCAGGGACTCTCCGGCTTCCTCCCCGCTTCTCAGCTTAAGGCTGAGCACTACCCTCGCGTAGGCGACGGCGACAAAGACAAAATCCTCGAAGAACTCCGCAAGCTTGTTGGCACTAAGCTCACCGTCTCGGTTATCGGCGCACAGCCAAAGGAAGGCAAACTCATCTTCTCTGAAAAGGGTCTCGATGATAAAGAGAAGCGCGAACTCATTGCGGCCTACCAGGTTAACGACACCGTAGAAGGTGAAGTAACCGGCATGGTGGACTTCGGCGTCTTCGTGAAACTCGAAGAAGGTCTTGAAGGCCTTGTGCACATATCTGAAATCGACTGGGGCCTCGTTGATGATCCTCGCCACTTCTTCAAGGTTGGCGACAAGGTGAAGGTAAAGATCATCGACATCAAGGACGGCAAGATCTCCCTCTCTGTCAAAGCGCTCAAAGAAAACCCATGGCAGGCAGCGGTAGAGAAATACAAGAAGGGCGATAAAGTGGAAGGCGTTGTCATCAAGTTCAACAAGCACGGTGCACTCGCATCTATAGAAGAAGGCATCGCAGGCCTCGTGCATGTGTCTGAATTTGGCGGCGAAGACAAGCTGCGCTCAACATTGGAGCTCGGCAAGCGCTACCCGTTCACTATTTCCCTCTTCGAACCTAAAGAAATGCGCATGGCTCTCGCCTTCGCAGGAGATAAGAAATAAT
>JAGVKC010000076.1 GCA_020050775.1 Minisyncoccota bacterium | reverse complement strand
TATTGGTTTTATGCTAATGCAAGCAAAGACCGCGAAGCGTTTGATGGACGATTGGACTTTGAACTGACGCTCGTGCCATATAAAGGCAGCACTGACTGGGTAGAGGGAGTGCTTCTGGAGTTAAAGAAATGCCTCGATAGCGATGTGCTTCCTAAAGCGGGTGAAAGTTGTGACTACTGCGTATACCGCGAGACTGTAGGCAAGGCACTTATGAAATACGTACCGAAGGCAGTGTCGAGCCCTAAGGAAGAATTATCAAAAATGAAAAAAATAGCCCATGAGGAAAGTACCACAGGCCAACTTTTCTAAGTTCGCCCTCAAAGTTAACGCAATAGTGACAAAGATACCAAAAGGTAAAACTATGACCTATGGTGAAGTTGCTAAAAAAGCAGGAAAGCCTGGCGCAGCTCGCGCTGTCGGCATGATCATGTCTAAGAACTACAATTCGAAAATTCCATGTCATCGCGTAGTGCGCGCCGACGGAAAAATGGGCGGCTATAACCGCGGCGGACCTTCCCGCAAGGCGGAGCTTCTCATGATGGAAGCATATCGCACCCGCTAAGATGGATGTTCGGATAGAGTCGTCGTGGAAAGGGGCCTTGCAAGAAGAATTTGGCAAGCCGTATTTTGGGGCGCTGACGTCCTTTGTTCGTGAAGAATATACACAAGGACATGTATATCCTCCTCCAAAAGAAATATTTCGCGCATTTGAACTCACGCCGTTTACTGAGGTCAGAGTCGTTATATTAGGCCAAGACCCGTACCATGGCCCCGGACAGGCGAATGGCCTTTCATTCGCTGTAAGCAAAGACACCAAACTCCCTCCATCGCTGCAGAATATTTTTAAAGAATTAGAAAGCGACGTAGGACCTTTGAAGAATAAAGACGGCGATCTTTCTCGTTGGGCACGACAGGGGGTACTGCTTCTTAATGCAACGCTTACGGTCCTGGGTGCATCTCCAGGCTCTCATCAATCAAAAGGATGGGAAACATTTACTGATGCAGCCATACAAGCACTTTCAGAAAAGCGCGAAGGTGTAGTGTTTATATTGTGGGGCAATTATGCGCGGCAAAAAGGTGCACATATAGATCGCTCTAAACACTTGGTTATCGAATCTGCGCACCCGTCGCCCTTTTCTGCGTACAACGGATTTTTCGGTAGTAAGCCGTTTAGCAAAACCAGCGCATATCTGCGCGAGCAAGGGAAAAAAGAAATAGGCTGGCTCTAAAAGAGAAACCCCTCGGAAATTTCCGAGGGGTTTTTAACTTATGCTAGAGGACGAAATGGGACACGACTGGCTAGTTCGTTGGTCCATCCGAAATATGCCATAAGAGCGCCGATCCCAAACATAATGAAACCAGCAACAACAAGAGCGACATAGCCGATTATCGAATGATAGTTGGTGCCAATAACAACGCTGAAGAACTGAAGACGAGTTGGATCGAATTTTGTCTCGAAATTATAGGCGGATTGAAATTCGTTCTTCTCAGTTGAGAATTGAGCGCCATAGTTTGGCGTGTATTCACGAGCGACGAGATACATTTCCATACCAGCTCTTTGGACTTTCGCGGTATAGACAAGACGGCTTGAGAGATATTGCCGATTGCTCCCGTCTTCACCTTCAAACCATACCGAATGAATTGAGACTGCATAGGGTCCGTCTGCAACTGTTCTTTTGAACTCAGCAAGTCCGACTTCCGCATGAGGAAGGCCGGGCTGGAAGGACTGATTACGGATTACTACCGCTTGAGGCGTTAGTTCAAGTTTGCGTACGAATTCAGGAGCCGTCGGAGCAAATAACCACCAGCGGGCCCAGCTTTGTCCATAGTACGTACATGTCGCACCCACGGCCAGTAGCACCAGCATCCCGAGTACGAACCAGGTATCTTTCAGACGTAAGCTCAAGATGCGATGACAAGCTTCAATGAGCCAGAATTTCAGTTCAAAGCCTTTCTTGAATACCACGTCAACCTCCTGTTAATTGGAACAATTCCAGAAGTACTTAATCAGGATCTGGAGAATAGGTCAACTACCAAATACGAGCTCGCTTTTTTGAATCTTTATAGAGCTTGTCACCCTTTTTGACTTTGTAGACTTCGTAGAACGGGTCGAAGTTAGCAGCGGGGCCATTAACACGAAATGATGATGGAGAATGAGGGTCTGTTAACACCGCAGTTTTTTCGCTTTCAGGGCGCGTGAGCATGCGTTCTGCCTGAGAAAAGCCCAGGAAGAAACGCTCCTCAGGTGAAAAGCCGTCTATATCTCTGTGAGTTTTTGTTTTTGTGAGGTGTCGTTGGTATGCTTCGTACCCAATAGTAAGTCCTCCTAGATCGGCAATATTTTCTCCAAGCGTAAGCTGCCCGTTTACATTTACACCAGGAGCAACGTTGTACGTGTTGTACTGCTTTACCAACAGATCAGCACGCTGCGTAAATTTCTTACGGTAAGTGTTGCTCCACCAGGATTTTAGATTCCCGCGTGCGTCGTACTTAGAACCTTGGTCATCAAAACCATGCGTTATTTCATGACCAATCACTGATCCGATAGCGCCGTAATTAACCGCTGCATCTGCCTTAGGGTCGAAGAACGGCCACTGCAATATAGCGGCAGGGAAGACTATCTCATTAAGAGTTGGGTGGAAGTAGGCGTTTACGGTTTGTGGGTTCATAAACCATTCTTCTCTGTCGACTGGTCCACGCAAACGCTTGATGCGCTTATTGAATTCGTACTGATGAGTTCTAACGGCGTTACCGAAGTAGTCTTTCGGAGTAATGCGCAAACCCTTAAAGGATTCCCATTTCCGAGGATACCCGATCTTTCGCTTCATAGCTCGCAGTTTTATGAGTCCCTTGCGTTTAGTAGCAGAACTCATCCATTGAAGAGTCTTCATACGCTCTGCATATACAGCAAACAAGTCTGTTACCAGCGCATCCATAGCTTTTTTAGAGTGTGGGGGGAAATAACGATCGATATACATCTTTCCAAGCGCTTCGCCGACCGCGCCATTAGTTGCACCTAGGCCGCGGCGCCACAGTGGACGCATTTTTTGTACCCCAGCTAAAGTTCGTGAATAGAAATTGAACGAAATTTTCACAAACTTAGTAGATAGAAGGGAAGAAGAACCGTTTATGAGTTCCCATTCCAAATAGCACTTCCAATCTTCAAGGGAAATATCTTGGAGCATGCGTCCTACTTCTGCAAAAAAGTCTGGCTGAGACACGATTACATCCGATGGTACTACTCCTACCGCTTGTAAATACGCGTTCCAGTCGATCTGTGGCACATGGGAGTTCAGTTTTGAGACAGAATATTTGTGATAGGTCTTCTCCGAATCACGGGTTTCTTCTTTTTTCATGGAAGCCTCTGCGAGACGCGTCTCCATGCGCATGACCGTGTCGCGCATCTGTGAGCGCTCTCTTTTTTGCACACCCCAAGCGCGCAGCAACGTGTCGATATGGAGAAGATACGCATCACGTACGCGCTTTTGCTCTGGACCGTTAAGGACGTAATAATCACGGTCCGGCATACCCAAACCGCCCTGCCAGAGGCGGAGAATATAGCGCGAACTTTGCTTTTCATCTTGGTCTACAAACAGCCCGAAGGGTCCTGGCCCACCCCACGCATGGGCGCGACTTAGGTATGACACTAGTCCTTTCTTATCTTTAAGTGCGCGAATTTCTTGTAGATAGGGCTGCAGCGGTTTTGTGCCGAGCGTGTTGCGGCGTTTTAAATCCACCGCGGAGCGGTAGTAGTCTGCAACTAATTGAGCAGGTGAACCGTGTACCTGTTTTTTGCTGCGCAGCAGCTCTTTCATAAGAATGCGCAACTGCTTCTCAGTTTCGTAGCGCAATATATAGAAGCTGCCCCAGCGCGCTTCTGTAGGAGGAATTTTTTCTTTCTTTAACCATCCGCCGTTAGAGTAACGGTAAAAGTCATCCTGCGGGCGAACACTCAAATCCATATCTTTGCGGTCAAAGCCCCAATATTCTTTTTTAGATGTCTGCTTTTTCACAAGATACTGACACTTTACCACAGGGAGCCTTTTTCTGGGTTGACAGGAACGCTAAAAATGTTACTTTCATAAGAGGTTAGTACAATTCATTCAACAATCATCAACCCTTAGGGAGGGAACGATGCGACCAGGTGCAATGGCTATCGGTAGGGCTCCGCAAGGACAAACCGCGCCGACGCTGAATATCAAAGGGCACGAAACTGTTCAAAGGGAACTTTCTCGATCCTTTACCAAGCAGCTCACCGGGCTGCTTCAACATGCTGGTTTTGGTGGAAATTTCACTGTCCAAGTCATAACGACTGGACGTGGAGGTTCACACAAAAAGGGTCTCCAAATCGGCTCGCCGGCAGGCAATAGAATATGGGGCGTTAGCCTCACATGGCAGGAACGCGGTAACGATAGCTGCGTTAGTATGGCAATCTTAGCGCCAGCTGGCATGAAACCAGTCGACTTCCACAGCAAGCTCAAGAAGGCGGAAACAGAATTCGACTATATCGAAGAGCCTGCTCCGAAACTTGATTCCATGCGGGTTGCCGATACTTCTCATTTGAGTAACGGCAAACACACGTCGATGGACTTCGGTCCGGAAACGCCCAAGCCCGCTCCTGAGCCATCAGCGAATTCCAACATTTTGAGCATGCCAGATTCGATGCATGTTGCGGCTGAGCAAGCTGCGACTGTGCGTTTTGCTGACGATGCAACGGCTGTGGAATTGTTTATGGACGAGTGTGTGCCCTATGCGTCACCGAACGGTTTGATTTTGCGCACGGTATGTTCCAAGGTGCTGAAGGAACACTTCAAGTACCAGGTAACCGGAAAAATTTTCTTTGCACTCGTTTCGCGAGAGCATTTGGAAGAAGTTCCGAACATGCCTACGCATTACAAATTTGGTAAGCAGTGGCTTTCAAAACTTCCTGTTCCCCCAAAAACGGAACAGGTTGAAGCCACTATCGCTACCAACACTCCGCCGACTCCTCCGGTACCGGAAGCAAAGCCAATTCCTTCCCCTAAAATTTTGAAGGTTGGCGCTACTGCTGCTTCGGTCGCCGAGAAGATCGCAGGTTGGGAAAAGCATGTTGCCACTGCTGCCAATCTCCGCGTTCGTCTTACGGAAATTGAGAAGGAAATTGAATCTCTTGATTCCCTTAAGGCAGGAGCACTTGAACGTAAGGCCAGAATCGTAGCTTCGCTCGAAAGGCCTGAAGTTCTCGAAGCCGAACGGCGGCTGGAAGAGATCCAGAAGCTGGTTGGTTGAATACAAAGGGATTGCGTTTCGACGCAATCCCTTTTTACTTTTTTATACTTGCGCCAGACAATGTACATGGAGTACTGCGATGAACAAAGTCGCATCTAAACGGCTATGCGAAGAGTGCGGTAAGCCGCTCTCAAGCTACAACGACGGTAAACGTTGCTTCAGCCATCCTGCACCTCTAACAAAACGCATTCGCAACAATGTCGCTCCCGCATATGTTGCAATGTCTAACGTGCAGATTAAATCTGAAATCGAAGCAGCATTGCCGCCCTCTCCCACAAATAGAAACGAGGCAATTCTCTACTGCGTATGCAAGTATTTCAAGATATCGCCTGAGACATTTTTCACCGACAAAAGGTATAGCCAGCATATAGCAGCACGCCACACTGCAGTGCATCTGGTTATGATTGACTGTCTCATGAACGATGTACAAGCAAGCGATCTTTTGAAGCGAGATCGTTCCACAATGTCGACAGCTCGCAGAAACATTGAAGCCAACCTGGCTCTATGTTCTGAAGCATTGCGAGCCATACGCACGATGGAGGAATACAAAAAATACATCGGCGAACATAAGTAATGCCCAAGGGGCCGCACAACGCGGTCCCTTTTCTTTTGTCCAAAAAAACGATACCGTTACTCGCAATGACTCTCGCAGAGGTTC
>JAGVKC010000041.1 GCA_020050775.1 Minisyncoccota bacterium | reverse complement strand
GGGCCTCGCACTTACGGGACAGTCGCTCTCATTTACGTCGCTTCTGGGCATCATCGGTCTTGGTGGTGTTATCATCAATCACGCTATTATTCTCATGGACTCACTTATCGAACAGCTGCGCGCACACCCGCATAAGCCAGTGATAGAGATGGTTCTGGATGCCAGCGAAACACGCTTCCGACCCATCGTGCTTACAACAATTGCAACGGTTATCGGCATGGTGCCGCTCGCGCTTTCTAACCCGACCTGGGGACCCTTTGCCTTTACGGTGATGTTCGGTCTCGCGTTCGCGATTTGTCTTACTCTTGTGTTAATACCGGTTCTCTTCTACCGCCATGTGTCAAAAACGAACCAGGTCTTATAGATATATGACGACACCTATGGAAGACGCATCACAACATTTTTTCGGAAACATAGCTCAAAAGGCGATTATCGAAAAAGATGGCCACGTACTCGTATGTCGGGGTATAGGAGATACTGTGTGGGAATTTCCTGGAGGCAGGCTTCACAAAGATGAAGATACTGCACAGGGATTCATGCGTGAGATACAGGAAGAACTCGGCATTATTGTGCAGGTAGGTGCTCCTTTAATTGCACTACGTTCTTTTCACGCAAAGTCGAATGCGTGGCAGATATTCCTAGCATTTCGATGTTCTGTAGTGGGCGGAGAAAGTATGTCCAATTCAAACGAAGTTGAAGAAATGCGCTGGGTTTCGTTTCAGGAATTAGAAAATTTACCCATGTTCGAGGATTGTCGCGAAGCCGCCGATACTTTTCTAAAGTATGTGTAATTTTTGCGAACTCACAGAGAAAGAGAAGGTTCTTTCAACAGAATATTTTTTCGCCATCCTTGATCGTGCGCCGGTTACAAAAGGTCATGCACTAATTATTTTAAAAGATCATAAAGAGACCCCCTTCCTTTTGACGGAAGCGGAATGGAGAGAGGTACCGATAGCTCTTGAAAAAATAAAAGAGTATATAGAGAAATCCTGTAACCCAGATGGCTACAATATCGGTATAAATTCTGGAAAGGCGGCCGGCCAAACCGTGCCGCATCTGCACATACACGTTATTCCCCGGTACAAGGGTGATATGGAGAACCCGCGCGGAGGCGTTCGCAATCTAATGAAACCTCTTGAAGAATTGTGGCCTGAATAGTATTTTTTTTATTGGTATACGCTAATTGTTTCAGTTTTGGTAGAATAAAATAATGAAAAGAGGGGCGAAGCCTCAAGGGAACATAAAACTCGCTTGGTCTTCTGAATTTGCCTACGCCGTAGGATTGTTTGTTGCGGATGGTTGCGTGCAAAAGAACGGTCGACATTTAAATTTTACGTCCGCAGATAAGGCTCAAGTTGAGCTGTTTAAAAAATGTCTTGGGTTAAAGACGAAGCTTGGAACAAAATATTCGGGTTCTGGCAATCTGTCATATCAAACGCAATTTGGCGATGTTCTGTTCTACAAGTTTCTTTTAAAGATTGGGTTAACTCCAGCCAAGTCGAAAACCTTAAGGGCATTACACATACCTTCTAACTACTTCTTTGATTTTGTCAGAGGTTATTTTGATGGAGATGGTTGCAGCTTCGCGTATTACGACCCGATTTTCAAAAACAGTTTCAGATTTTATATATCTTTTGCTTCGGCAAGCCCTGAATATTTGATTTGGTTACAGACCCAACTTGCTCAAAAACTTGGTATTAGAGGTTATATAAGTCCGTATCATGCTCGGCCATACTACCAACTCAGATATGCTAAGAGGGAATCTATTGTATTAAGTAAGGGTTTGTATTATCGTAACGGAGTTCCGCATCTCCGCAGAAAGTATCAGAAGATTAAAAAAGCGATGCGTATAGCTGCGCCGGAGTGGTGAAATTGGTAGACACGCTACACTCAGACTGTAGTTCCCGCAAGGGATTGGAGGTTCAAATCCTCTCTCCGGCACACGTGATGATCTAAGAAGGAGTCTGGTACTATTAAGACTCATGATACTTCTACTACACGTTTTTTCTGCGATAGTCGGTATAGTCGGCGTTTACATATATGGATATGCATTTTTGCGTCGTCACACCGGCCCGCTGCTTCTTTCAGGTGCAATTGCGAATGTGGCGGGACTTCTTGGGGTCACTGTCTCAGGCGTAGCACTCTTCGCGCAAAATCCTGCGTTATTTGCACATTCTGGAACATTGCTTTCAAACTTGACCGTGGTCGGCGTACTTATTGCTATGGAATGCGTATTCATTAGTAGTAAGCGCACAAGCACGAAAGCACTTCTACGCATCCTTTCTATGTATTCCTGGTCTTGGATTTTTCTTGCAGCTGCGCTCCCGTTCGCAGCACCCTACCTTGTAGGAATCTCTCTATATGCCGCAGTGTTTGCGGGGGTCGCCTACGTTTCTACTAAGTGGCTGCGTTCAACAAATACCTTTCCCGCAAGTATTTAAATGTAGTAGCTCTTCAGGTAATCTTCATGAAAGAAGAGTATCTTAAGGGTTCATTATTCAGTTAAGTGAAAACAGCTAATGTATATGGACGAACGAAATAATATGTGGACATGGGTCATTGGACTCATTGTTGTGCTGCTCATCGGGTTTGGTTTGTGGTGGTACTTCGGCGGTATGACCCCGGCTACTACAGAAGGAACGGCAACGACTACTCCAAACGGCACTGCAACCACGACAGGCAATACTCCTGCAGTTACAACCGAGAATCGCACTGGTTCTACAGTTGCGGCAGTGGTGGCAGGCCTTTCTGGCAGCTCTCAGTTCGCTTCACTTCTTGCATCAAGCGGCGTTTCCCTTAGTGGTGCAGGCCCTTACACAGTGTTCGTACCGACAGATGGTGCTGTATCTGCCACGGCTGCTCTAAATGGTATGACCGCAGCGCAGAAGAAGCGCTTGGTGCAGTACCACATTGTTTCGGGCAAGATGCTTGACCTTGATGCGGTCTCAAGCGGCAACCATATGGCGCTCTCGAAGGATGCGCTTAACTTCAACGTTAATGCGCAGACTAAGATCGCATATGTTGGAGACGGTTATGCGGTGCGCCAGTATCGCGCAAGCAACGGTATCGTCTACGTCATCTCCGCAGTTCTCATTCCTCCACAGACTCCTTCCGTGAACGGAAACACTGGAAGTCCGGTTCCGACTCAGTAAACGTACGCTTTGTAAAAAGACCGCCCCTGCTGGGTGGTCTTTTTCGTTCATTTCTTGAAGCCTTCCAGAGCCTTCAGTAGCTCCATCGGAAGCGTAAATACAATTGTGTTAGATTGATCGGAAGAAATATCGTTTATAGATTGGAGCGTTCGTAGATGAAGCGCTCCGGGCTGCGCGGCCAACATGCTAGCTGCTTCAGCCATGTTTGCGGCAGCAGCAAGTTCGCCTTCGGAGGTGATGATAACCGCACGCTTCTCTCGCTCTGCTTCTGCCTGCTTAGCGATAGTGCGTTCCATATTTTCTGGAAGCGACACGTCTTTGAGTTCTACGTTATTTACTTTTAGGCCCCATGCAGTTGTTTCTGCTTCGACTATCTCGCGAATACGGTCTGCAATTTTATCGCGGCTTGCAAGCAATTCATCGAGCGTTACTTCGCCTACAATGTTGCGCATAGTTGTCTGCGCGTACTGCGAGATCGCGTACATAAAATCTTCAATCTCGAGCACCGCAAGTTCTGCAGACGACACGCGGTAGTAGATAACCGCATTCACATTCACCGAGACATTGTCGCGGGTGATAGCTTTTTGGTCGGGCACATCTACTGCTTTAACGCGCATGTCGATTTTGCGGTAGAACTGGATGATCGGCCAGACGATGCGCCAGCCAGGCTCCATGATGCCGCTGTATTTACCGAAAGTGAATTTTACGCCGCGTTGATACTGGTTAATTTGCTTGATGCTGATGAGCACCAAAAACAGGAAAAGAGCGAGCACTATCCAAAGAAATATATCCATAGGTAGTAATGAGTATGAGTAATAGACCTATGGGCAGTATGAAGAAAAGCGAAG
>JAGVKC010000023.1 GCA_020050775.1 Minisyncoccota bacterium | reverse complement strand
TTTTTTTCTACCCATTTGCCGGCACGCTGGAATGTTTTGGTCATCTGCTTCATAAACTAGCGAGTGAGTGAAATAAAATTTATTTTAATTTCCGAGCGAGCGACGTTTATATAGATTTTCATAAATCTCTATATCTTTTTTAGACGAACGTGAGCGCAATACCTTTCTTGCCCGCGCGGCCGGTGCGACCGATGCGATGTACGTAGTCTTCATGCGTAGCTGGAAGGTCGTAGTTAATGACGTGCGATACGCCGTTGATGTCGAGGCCGCGGGCAGCAACGTCGGTTGCAACAAGAATCTGTACATGATCTTTCTTAAACAGGTCTAGTGCGCGCTGGCGGCGACCCTGAGTTTTATCGCCGTGGATAGACTCTGCCTTGAAGCCTTTCATAATGAGGGTCTTCGAGAGGCGCTCTACGCCGTGTTTGGTGCGGCCGAAAATGAGCACTTTGTCGAACCCTGGCTTGGTAAGAAGGTCGTGGAGCACTTCGATTTTTTCTTTACCATTTTCTACGCGCACGACGTCTTGTTCGATAGACGAGGACGTTTGGCGTACTGCTAGAGATATTCTCACAGGTACGCTTAGGAACTCATGAATGAGCTTTTCGATTTCAGGCGAGAGCGTTGCGGAGAAGAAGAGCGTATGGCGCGGCTCCGGAAGGAGCGAAAGAATCTTGCGCATGTCGTTGATGAAGCCCATGTCGAGCATGCGGTCAGCCTCGTCTAGTACGGCGATTTTAAAGTCCGAGAGGTTAAGTGCGCGGCGCTCGAGAAGGTCCTTGAGGCGGCCCGGCGTACCAATGACTACCTGCGGACGGCGAGAAAGTTCGCGCAGCTGCAGGCCCATGCTTGCGCCACCCACACATACAGAAGAGTAAAGCTTGAGGCCGGTAGCAAAACCGCGGAACTCATCGTTAATTTGCGTTGCGAGTTCGCGCGTTGGCACCATGATGATAGTGCGCTGTGTGCGGTCTTTGAGAAGTTTGTTGATGATAGGAATGAGGAACGCTGCTGTTTTACCAGTACCGGTGTTAGCGATACCTACCACGTCTTTGCCGGTAAGGATGTGCGGAATAGCCTGATCCTGAATGGGGGTCGGGGTTACGTAACCCTTTGTGATGATGTTGGTTTTAAGCGACTCCTCGATTTGGAAGTCTGCAAAGCGGTGCGTAGCAACGTACGGCACAGGAGTCTCAACGATTACTGCTTTGTTAACGTAACGCATCGGGTCGATGCTCGTTATTGGGCGCTTCTTAAAACCTCCACGATTTGAGCGGAAGTTGGGGCGGCTGTTAAATGACGGGCGTCCGCCGAACGGGCGGCGAGTGCCCTTTGAGAAACTTTTTTGTGGCATGTGAATGCTTATTTACTATTCAAGGGTTTCGAACCCCGCTCGTGCGCTGCTGTCAGACGACAGATTTCCAGTCTCTTAGTTAGACGAAAGCGCAAAAGCTTCAAAAACCAGGAGAAAACGAGTTAAGTTCAAGTATACACCCAAAGGGCTTTTTTGTCAACACGCATACGCGTGCAAGTTATAGCCTTCAAAAAGCCTCTTAGGGACGGCGGTTTTTGGAGCGGGCCGCTTCCGTGAGATGCTGTTTACGCAGACGCACGCTCTCTGGAGTGATTTCGAGGTATTCGTCCTCCCCCATTATTTCGAGGCCTCGTTCTATGGAAAGTTCAAACGGCGGCACGAGCGTTACTGCTTCGTCGGAGCCGGATGCGCGCATGTTGGTGAGCTGCTTACCTTTGGTTGGGTTTACGCTCATTTCTTCGCCTTTGGAAGTGTTGCCGATGACCATGCCTTCGTACACTTCTACTGCTGGGTTGATGTAAAGGACGCCGCGGTCTTGGAGGTTCCAGAGCGAGAAGCCAAGCGCTTTACCAGCCATCATGGAAACCATGGAACCTACAACGCGCTTGCGTATTTCGCCATGGTACGGACGGAAACCGACGAAGCGCGACGAAAGAATACCTTCGCCTTTAGTGTCGATAACAAATTGTGTGCGGTAGCCAAGGAGTCCGCGTGTGGGGCCTTCGAGCGTCATGCGCACTGCGTTCCCCTGGCCTTGTGCCGAGAGGTTGGAGAGTACGAAGCCGCGCATACCGAGGCGCTCGATGATGGAGCCCTGGTAGTCCGATGGCGTATCAATAACAACTTCTTCAAATGGTTCACTCTTTACGCCGTTTTCTTCGCGGATGATTACCTGCGGCTGAGAAACCTGCACTTCGTAGCCTGCGCGGCGCATGTTCTCCAACAAAATAGCGATGTGGAGTTCCCCGCGGCCGTAGACACGCATGCTTTCTGCAGCAGAAAAATCTACTTTAAGGCCGACATTCACTTCTAGTTCGCGCTCGAGGTATTCGCGGATTTGGCGGGAGGTAACAAACTTGCCTTCGCGACCTGCGAATGGCGAGTTGTTAACGAGGAATGAAAGCGAAATTGTCGGCTCATCAATGGCGATTGCCGGAAGAAGCTCTGCTTCTTCGTTTTGCGCAACGGTGTCGCCAATGTAAATGTCGCCGAGGCCCGCGACCATCACGATGTCCCCTGCTGAAGCACTTTCGACTTCTATTTTTCAAGACCGCGGAAGGAGTAGAGCTTGGTTACTTTGGCTGTGTGGTTTTTACCGTCGTGGTTTTTTACAAACACGGACATAGTGTTAGTAATGGTGCCTTCGTAGATACGAGCAACACCAAGGCGGCCAAGGAAGTTGTCGTAGCCAAGGTTAAACGGCTGCAAGCGCATAGGTGCTGCTGCAGCTTCTGCGGATGACGCGACTGGCACATGTTCGAGGATTGCATCAAGAAGCGGCGTGAGGTCGGACGATTCTTCGCTAAGCGAGCGCTTTGCGATACCCTGACGACCGATAGCGTAGATGATTGGGAAATGCGCCTGCTCATCGGTTGCACCGAGTTCCAAAAAGAGGTCAAACACTTCTGACTCGCAGCGTGCTGGGTCTGCTGCAGGCTTATCGATCTTGTTGATGATGACCATGGGGCGCAGGCCAAGTTCGAGGGATTTCTTAAGCACAAAGCGCGTCTGCGGCATGGGGCCTTCCTGCGCGTCGACTACCAAGAGTACCGAGTCGATGGAGCGAAGCACGCGCTCTACTTCGGAACCGAAGTCTGCGTGGCCAGGCGTATCGACGATGTTTATTTTTGTTCCTTTATATTCAACGGATGCATTCTTAGCGTAAATTGTGATGCCGCGCTCACGCTCCAGCGTGTTGGAGTCCATAGACACGCCTTCAGCGGCAACCCCTGTTTGGCGCATGAGAGCATCGGTAAGTGTGGTCTTACCATGATCCACATGGGCAATTATCGCTATATTTCTAATATCCATAGTAGTAGTGGTAGACGCCTGCCCCGTAGCCAGCACAACGTGCTGTGCTACTGGGGTGCGCAATGATGGCGATGTTTCGGATATCCATAGTGTTTCAACAAAAGAAGCCCCTCGGGGCTATTACTCGCACAATACCACGCTTCTGCAAAAAAGAAAACGGGCGCTCCAGAGTGGAGCGCCCGCTGTATTACGTGTCTTTTGGCCGTTTGAGAAAATTACGAAAGACGAACGTTTCTCTCTGCACACGTGTGATGAACTTGCTGTCACGATCCGTGAGGCTTTTGAAAGCCTCTCTGGCATTCGGGCGGCTCGACGTGTCGTCGTAGACATCCTGGTTCCACACATCGCGCACATGGCAGACCGCCGTATGCATGAGCTTCTCGAGAATGAGGCCGCGGTTGAAGCCTTTATAGTCGGTATGGATTACCAGATCTTCGGCCCACGTCTTATAGGTGCCAAACGTCTTGTAGCTGACAAAGAGAACCATGCCTACTATGCGACCTTGTTCCGAGGATTCATGCGGAGCTTTCGGGTCCCGCGCAATCACAACAATAGACATAGGCTGCATGAGCGCACCTAGAATACTTCCACGAGTTGGAGGCGGACGCTCCGGATCGAGTTCTTTCACCAGCGCTACAATGTCTTCAACATCGCTATTCGTAAGTTCTCCGCTCTTAAGCAGAGAGACTTCGAAACGAGACTCTCGCATCATGGAAACCTCCCTTTAATGAGCGAATCTGGAGGCAGTAAAGCACACTCAGGAGTTGTACGCTATTTGCGTTTTAGTTCTGGAAAATGGGTCAGTATCGGCGTGCGCGGAATCAATTTTTCCGCATAGTCTTTGCGGATGTGCGCACCCCATGAGCGGTTGAGGCTTTTTATATACTCAAGTACATACTTTTTGTTCTGACCGTGATAGAGACATTGCGATGCGTAGCTCATCATTGCTTCCCACTTTTTTTCTGCGACTTCCGAGATGTCTATATACATCGCGTGCTTGGGCATAGGCTCATAGCGATCCAGGTG
>JAGVKC010000081.1 GCA_020050775.1 Minisyncoccota bacterium | reverse complement strand
TTATCCAGTCCACCCTCTCCTTTTTTAACTCTCACGCGAGTGGGATATTTTTTTACGCCACTATAACTTGTGATAGCTGCCACAATCGTAGTGGAGCTATAGTGGTTGGTTGTATTATTTTGGATAATAACTGCGGGACGTGTCTTTTGTATTTCCGATCCTACAGTAGGATCAAACTTTACAAGATATACCTCACCGCGTTTGGGCCAGCCACCCTTTATCGCTACCATGCATCCCCAAGATCAAACATTTCTTCGGCAATTGCAAGATCGCGCTTTGCCCATATTTGAGCTTCTTCTTTAAGTGCTTTACGAAGTTTTTTAGCACTTTGAGTAGTAAGGTAAAAATTTACCGCCGCGTCAATAAGGCGGCTGCGGTCACCCTGCTTGGCGACTCGATCAATGCGCTTAAGCGTCTTGCCGGGCAAGCTGATATTAACTCGCTCGTAACTACTATTTTTCATATCCCTAGTATACACACTCCCAGTGTGTAGTGCAAGTGAAGCTGCATAAGTCGGGCGTTATTTAGCTTGCATTCTTTGCTGGTGTTCCTCTGTTCCCTTTAAGCCACAATTCTTCCACTTTTTGCCGCTGCCGCAGGGGCATGAATCATTGCGACCTATTTCTACCCCGCTAGGCGCTGTAAACGTAATAACTGGTGCCGGCGCGAGAGACACAGCTGCACCATCGGCACTAAGTTTTTCTATGAGTTCAAATACGCGCCCGCGGAACATTGCTTCCATGTCTTTAAACATGCTGAGGCTCTCGCGGCGATATTCAGTCAAAGGGTCGCGCTGGCCATACGCGCGCAGGTTTACGCTTCCGCGCAAGTATTCCATAGATTCTAGGTGTTCCACCCACAGCATATCCAGTGTCTGGAGCATGATTCCCTTGGCAAGCGTAACGAACTTGTCAGGACCAAGTTCTTCTTCTTTCTGAGTAAGCACTGTGCGAGCCTCCTCGCTCTCACCTGCTAGTTCTGTAAGCACGTCAGCAACAGCATCTTGTCGGCCGGTAAGTACGATGCGGCGGCGCTCATAAATAGCGCGGCGCTGTTTGTCCAAAATATTGTCGTACTCAAGGACATGCTTGCGCGCATCGAAGTTAAAGCCTTCGATTTTCATCTGTGCGCTTTCGAGCGCACGGGTGACCATGCGATTCTCTATGGGTTCATCTTCTGGAATACCAAAACGTCCCATCAGATTCTTGATGGAGTCTGACGCAAAGACGCGCATGAGGCTGTCTTCAAGAGAGACGAAGAATTGCGTCTCTCCCGGATCCCCTTGTCGGCCTGAGCGGCCGCGCAACTGGTTGTCGATGCGACGCGCTTCATGGCGCTCAGTACCAATAACTACAAGCCCGCCCAACGATTTAACTTCTTCAGCCTCTTCTTTCGTAGCAAGTGCGCCTCCAAGCTTAATGTCGACACCGCGGCCTGCCATGTTTGTAGCTACCGTCACGCGACCTTTCTCTCCGGCTTGCGCTACTATCTCTCCTTCGCGTTCGTGATTCTTTGCATTGAGGAGTTCATGCGGTATGCCCTCGCGCTTTAGGTATTGGGAAAGAAGTTCGTTCTTCTCAATCGAAACGGTTCCGATAAGAACCGGCTGGCCTTTCTGGTGGTACGCCTTAGTAGAGCGTGCAAGCGCCGCAAATTTTCCGCCTTCGCTCTGGAAGATATAGTCGTTCTTGTCGTTGCGCACGATTGGCTTATTGGTAGGAATTTCCACCACTTCCAATCCATAGACTTTGAAAAATTCTTCAGAGGAGGTCTTCGCGGTACCGGTCATCCCGCCCAAGCGCGGGTACAAGCGAAAGTAGTTCTGGTAGGTGATGCTCGCGAACGTACGAGACTCTTTCTGTACAGAAACATCTTCCTTAGCTTCAATAGCTTGGTGCAAGCCTTCGCTCCAGCGCCGTCCTGGCTGCATGCGGCCGGTGAACTCATCAACGATGATGACCTCGTTATTTCGCACGACATATTCTTTGTCTTTGGTAAACAGAGCTTTCGCGCGTACGGCCGTCTCTAAATGGTGGACGTACTTGATGCCGCCCTCTGTATATATATTGTCTATTCCTAAAAGCTTCTCTGCGCGCGTAATGCCCTCATCCGTCATTTGGATAGCCTTATGTTTTTCGTCCACGGTGAAATCTTTCTCGCGCTCCAGCTGTCCGGAAATACGTGCAAATGTGCGGTAAATATCTTCAGAGTCAGCAGCGGGTGCAGAAATGATAAGCGGCGTACGCGCTTCGTCGATAAGAATAGAGTCTATTTCGTCCACGAGCGCGAAGTAGTGGCCGCGCTGGCGCAATTCGCGCTGTTCGTAGCAAATATTGTCGCGCAAATAATCAAAGCCGTACTCAGAGTTAGTGCCGTACGTAACATCTGCTTCATACGCTTCGCGACGTGTGCATGGACGCAAAAAGTCGTGGAAGACGCGAAAGCTTCCCTCTTCGTCTCGTTTTGTATCTTCTTCTACATGCGCAGCGTCATAGCGATATGACGCTTCGTGGTTTATGACGCCAACCGACATACCGAGCGCTGCGTAGATCTGGCCCATCCACACTGCGTCGCGTCGCGCCAAGTAGTCGTTCACCGTAACGATGTGCACGCCCTTGCTCATGAGCGCATTAAGGTATGCAGGCAGTGTTGCAACCAAGGTCTTACCTTCTCCGGTGCGCATCTCTGCGATGGAGCGGTTGTGCATAATCATTCCTCCGATAAGCTGCACATCGAAATGGCGCATATTGAGAGTGCGGCGTCCTGCTTCACGCACGGCAGCAAATGCTTCGGGAATAAGGTCTTCCAGCGTGTCGCCTGCGGAGATGCGGTTACGGAATGTATGGGTCTT
This sequence comes from Minisyncoccota bacterium, assembly GCA_020050775.1. Lineage (GTDB taxonomy): Bacteria > Patescibacteriota > Minisyncoccia > Phycocordibacterales > SBAW01 > GWA1-54-10. Next base: position 1,335 of record JAGVKC010000081.1, on the reverse strand, counting down.
CTCTTTGAGAGCCTCCTGCGAAAGAGCCTGGAACTCAGCCTCCAGGGCATTTATGGCAGCTACCGTTTTTGCGCTTGCGGATACGGCTTTTTGGGCGCTATCACCGAAAAGCCCCTTTAGGGAAAACATAGGCAATGAAGCGATACTACCATAAAGGCCTTCTGGGCGCCCGTCTGAGACACAAAGAAAAATCACCGACTCTGTCGGTGATTTTTCTTTCAAGAGGATGCTACGAAAAGGAGTAGATGACTCCTCGTCGAGGCCGCGGTTAGCGGCGCTTCTTAGCTGCCTTCTTTGCTTTCTTCTTTTTCTTAGCCATTGTAGTTGCGGTTGCCCGCACAAATTGGGCTGCACATCGTTCGACCGTACTCCATTCCGCGCCCTAGGACGACGCAATGAGCACATCTCGATGCTCTATATACAAGTATCGAACACTAACTGTGCATACACAATGAAATTTATTGATGAGGTGTGGATATCTCAAAGTACTCGCACTTCTCTTTCAAGCACAATTGAAGTTTCTTTTTTCACTTTTGCGATTATTTTTTCTGCAAGAAGCTCTACATCACGCGCGTGCGCTCCGCGCGATGCTACTAATACGATCGGTTGACGTTCGAACTGCCGCGCACCGCCGACACATTGTGTTGTGATACCAAGCCCTTTATCCAACAACCACGCAAGAGAAACTTTTATTCCCTGCGGCGCAGGGAAATGAGGAATCTTCGGAAAACGCTTTTGCAGGAGGGTAAACTCTTCTGTAAGAAGAATCGGGTTAAGAAAGAACGAACCAGCTGTGCCTTCGTGCGCCAAGTCAGGGAATTTTCGGGCGCGTATTGAAAGCACTTCTGAACGTATAGCCGGCAACGCTGGCTTCGTTTCTTTTGCAAACGCTTCTGCCAAATCTTTATAGGAAAGGTTGGGTGTGCCCATACGCTGTAGGCGAAAGGTAACCGAGAGGATGATGTGATGCTGCGGCATTTTTTTGAATCTGCTTGTGCGATATCCAAACTCGCATTCCTCATTTGAAAACAACTTGATTTCCCCGGTAGTTCTGTCGAGCGCTTCTACGCGCACAACACTATGTGAAAGTTCGCTTCCGTATGCGCCGATGTTTTGTATCGGCCCTGCACCAACACTCCCTGGAATACCTGAAAGATTTTCTACACCCCACAAGCCTCGAGCAACACATCGCTCAACGAATGAGTCCCAGACTTCACCTCCGCCAACAGTAAAGAGAACTTCGTTCTCAGACTCCTCCTTAGTTACACCTTGCAGCTTTATCTGAACTACAAGTCCGTCGAACCCCTGGTCACGTACGAGTATGTTTGAACCGCC
>JAGVKC010000073.1 GCA_020050775.1 Minisyncoccota bacterium | reverse complement strand
CGGAAGGCAGGGCGCTTTTCTTTTTGATAGATAATCTTTATGCCAATCAAGTGGTCTTTTGGACATCGTAAATCCTTTCGAGACAGCGATACCTTTGCGTCTTCAATTCTATCGATATACATGCGGCGCAAATTCCCTGCCCCATCTTTCTGATAGAAACACACAAACAAATTGCATTTCTGACAGGAAATTACTAACGCACGGGAATATCCTCCGCGCGCTTTCTTGAATCTATCTTTTTTCAGCTCCATCAGAAATTAAATATCCAAGTTCGCTGTCTTTGCGTTCGTCTGAATGAATGACTTGCGGCTTGAGACATCTTCGCCCATCAAAATATCAAATACGCGATCTGCGTCTTGACCATCGTCAACCGTTACAAGCTTCAGCACGCGGCGCTCCGGGTCCATAGTGGTTTCCCACAGTTCATCAGCATTAATCTCTCCAAGACCCTTATAACGCTGAATGTGAATTCTCGCTTTTTTGTTTTTAGTTTCTTCGACAACCTCTTCACCTTCTTCAACTTCTGCTTCAGGGTCTGCGGCAGCGTCTTCAAGCACATCATCGGCATTATCCCCTACTGCCGCATTTTTTTCTGCGTCGGAATATACATAGAGAATTTCTTTGCCTTTCTTTATCTTGTAGAGCGGCGGCTGCGCAATGTAAATGTAACCTCCATCGATAAGCGGGCGGAAGTGTCGGTACAAAAGTGTGAGAATAAGCGTGCGGATGTGTGCGCCGTCGACGTCTGCGTCGGTTGCGATGATAACTTTGTGGTAGCGAAGCTTTTCAATATTAAAGGTCTCACCTATCGCAGTACCCAAAGCCACTACGAGGTTCTTGATCTGCTCAGATGCAAGCATCTTGTCCAGGCGTGCGCGCTCTACGTTGAGGATCTTACCGCGAAGCGGAAGGATCGCTTGTGTGCGGCGGTCGCGGCCTGTCTTTGCAGTACCACCTGCCGAGTCTCCTTCTACGATAAAGAGTTCCGACTCGCTTGCGTCTTTGCTTTGGCAGTCTGCAAGTTTGCCCGGAAGCGTCATGCCTTCAAGCGCCCCTTTGCGCAGTATCGAGTCCTTGGCAGCCTTAGCGGCTTTGCGTGCCTTCATGGCGAGCACCGCCTTGCCGGCTATAGCCTTAGCATCATCCGGGTTCTCTTCAAGGAAGCTTGAGAGGCTTTCCGCAAGTACGGCATCTACTGCTGCACGTGCCTCAACAGAGCCGAGTTTCGACTTGGTCTGTCCTTCGAATTGAATTTCAGGAAGCTTTACGGAAATAACTGCGGAAAGGCCTTCGAGTACGTCGTCTCCAGTAAAGTTCTCTTCGCTCTCGCGCAGGGAACCTACTTTGCGCGCATGCGCATTAAGCGTACGCGTAAGCGACGTTTTAAAGCCGGTAATGTGCGTACCGCCTTCGCTAGTGTAAATGTTGTTAGCAAACGGGAGTACGCGCGCAGAAATGTCATCGACGTATTGGAGTGCAACTTCTACTGCTACGCCGTCCTGTTCTTTTTCTATATAGAAAATATTCTTGTGAATCGGCTTGTGGTAGCGGTTCTGGAAGGAAATGAGCGAGCGCAGGCCTCCTTCGAAATAAAACGTTTCAGACGGGCAGTGGCTAAGTTCTGAACGCATGTAAAATGCGTCACCTGGTTTAGGTGCTTCTATGCCGCCTTCGCGTGCGTCGATGATAGTAATGCGCAGACCTTTAACCAGATACGCCTGCTCGCGTAGGTGCGATACTATCTTTTGAAAATCAAAGTCTGTGGAATTAAAAATAGTCTTGTCCGGCGTAAAGGAAATGACGGTGCCGTGCAGTTTTGAAGAACCGACTTTTTTTACTGCAGCTTTTTTCTTGCCGATAGCATACTCCTGCGTGTGTACGCCGCCATCGCGGTGCACTTCTGCAACAAGTTTCGTTGAAAGTGCGTTCACTACTGCTGCGCCCACGCCGTGCAAACCGCCGGAGACCTTGTAGCCTTCACCGCCGAACTTTCCACCGGCATGAAGCACGGTCATAACCGTTTCAAGCGCAGATACTTTGGTTTGCTTGTGTACGTCTACCGGAATGCCGCGACCATTGTCTGCCACGCGCACGATATTCTCCGGCAAGAGTACCACTTCGATGTCGTCCGCAAAACCACCCATCGCTTCGTCGCGGCTGTTGTCGAAGATTTCCCACACAAGATGGTGAAGGCCGTCAGTACCCGTGGTACCGATGTACATACCCGGACGGCGGCGTACCGCCTCAAGGCCTTCAAGAACTGTTATGGCATCTGCGCCGTATGATGATTTTTTCTCCTTGTTTTCAGCCACAAATATATAGAAAACCCACAAGGGGCTTACCCCCTATATTCTAGCAAAATTACCCCTAAATTGGAAGGGTAAAAATGGGGAACATATGGCTTAGTATCAGCGTACTTCGAACCCTTTGACCTTGAGTGCCATAGACACCTTTTCCATTCCCGTATTCGCCTCTTCTTCGGTCAGCGTTCGTTCAAAAGACTGGAAGATAACACGGAACGCCAGCGAGAGCTTTTCTCCTTTTTCAAACCTATCAAAGAGAGAAATTCGAACTGCCAACTCCCCTGCTTCTTTTTGAATGGTTGCGCGGACATCTTCTTCACTTGTTCCTGCAGGCGTCCATAGTGCTATGTCGCGCACGATGTACGGATATTTAGAAAAGTTTGTGTAACGGTCTGCGGTAGAAACTGTAAGCACCTCGTACGTGGCCGCAGATGCGGGCGCGAGCACTTCTTCTTTAACTATTCCTTCTTTAGTAGTTAAGCTTTTTGCATCTCCAACTGCAGTGCCTAACATAGTTATTTCTTTTCCTTGCTTCCACACAGTACCGATTTCAAACAATTTAATTTCTTTCAATCCAAGTAAATCTTTATTTGGAATATTTTTTCTTAGTGCGTCAATCAGACCTGGAACAAGCGAATCACGCATGTATGGGCGGACGCCGTCTACTTTGTTTAGGACGATGCGCTCACCTTTTTCAGCGAACACTGATGTATAAACCTCGCTGTAGCCCTGCTGCACGAGTTCTTCGCGCTTTGCTTCTGCAGCAGCGAAATTCTGGTTTATCTCAACTGCTCCGCTAAACGGCGGTAGCGGCGTACCTGCAATACACTCGTAGCCGACAATGCGCGCGATTTCTTCTATCAAATCTTCTGCAATCTCTAAATCGAGGCGTTCAACAGGAGGAATGACTTCGAACGTGCCATGCTCTTCTTTGTACGGCAGTCCTAGACGCACAAGCGCGTCTGCAACTTCTGCACCCGTAAGCTGCGTACCGAGCAGGCGGTTTACGTGCGCAAGCACAACCGAAACGCGTTTTTCTTTTTGCGGCTCAGGGTAGACGTCCACAAAACCCTGCACTTCTCCCCCAGCGATTGTTGAAATAAGGTCAACCGCCTGCTGCATGCCATACGCTGCAAGTTCTGGAGAAATAACCTGCTCAAAGCGGGCGGATGCATCGGTGCGCAGTTTCAGTGCTGATGCAGTTTTGCGGATGGAGACACCTTCAAAGTTTGCCGACTCAATAACAATATCTACAGTTGCCTCATCAATCGCGGCTGGCATACCACCCTTTACGCCCGCAATGCCTACTGGCGCATCTGCGGCAGTAATAACGAGCATGCTCGATGTAAGGGTGTAGTTCTTTTTATCGAGTGCTTGCATAACCTCGCCTTCTTGTGCCAAACGCACGCCAATAGAAAGGCTGCCGAGCTTGTGTGCATCGAACGCATGGAGCGGCTGGCCGGTGTTAAACATCACCAGGTTCGTTGCATCTACAACGTTATTGATAGAACGCTGCCCCACTGCTTCCAAACTCTTGCGAAGCCACTCCGGCGAGGGGGCCACCTTAACTCCTTTAATATACGCAGCGATATAACGCTTACATAGTTCTGACTTTTGTATTTCAACTGTGACGGCGTTAGTGTTCTTGGAGAAATCTATCGGGCGCTTAAACGGGTCTTTTGTAAGAGGAGTGTTGAGTATGGCAGAAACTTCTTTAGCAATACCGCGGTGCGAAAGGCAGTCGTGTCCACGGTTTGGAGTGACTTTTACATCGAGCACTTGGTCGTCTCCAACAGTATCAATGCCGTCTATTTCAAACGCATGGAATGTAAGCGCCTCGGCTACCGCCTCAGCGCCAGGTAGTGGTGCGTCAAAGAAATTATCCAGCCATTGTTTAGAGACTTTCATATATTTAAAACTGGTTGATGAAGCGCAGGTCAGCAGAATGCATCAGGCGCACGTCGTCAATGCCGAAGCGCAGCATGGCAAGACGGTCCAGACCCATACCAAAGACAAAGCCCTGATACTTTTTAGAATCAACACCTGCAGCTTCTAGCACATTGGGGTGCACCATACCTGCACCCATAATCTCTATCCATTTACCCCGCAGCTTTTCTGGCACATCGCTACCCGTAAGACGCATGTCTACTTCAACACCCGGCTCAACGAACGGGAAGAAGCTCGGGCGAAAACGCACTTCGACTGAGCCTTTGAAAAGTTCTTTGAAAAATTGCTCGAGCGTTCCCTTAAGATGCGCAAGCGTAATGTCAGGACCTACCGCAAGTCCTTCAATCTGGAAAAACTCAGCCTCGTGTGTCATGTCAGTCGCTTCGTTGCGAAACACTTTGCCCGGGACGATAACGCGATACGGCGGCTGGATGCCTTTTTTAGCTTGTTCCTGCATGTAGCGAACCTGCACAGGCGACGTGTGGGTACGCAGCACCATGTTCGGTTCATCTTTCATAAAGAAGGTGTCCTGCATGTCGCGTGCCGGATGATCTTTTGGCACGTTTAGTGCATCAAAGTTATGCCACTCGTCTTCAATGAGGGGCCCTTCCGCGAAGGTAAAGCCCATCGCCTTAAATATCTGGTTTGCTTCCCGAATGAGGCTAGAAATCGGGTGGAGGTGGCCTCGCTGCACTTCTTCCATAAGTGGCTCTAAGTATGGCTGAAAAAGGCCTAAAATGCTATACTAGGCCGCAATGGACATCGGGACCCTCGGTGTATACATGTGCCTCTTCCTCGCGCTCTATTTCGAGGTTTTTTTGCTT
>JAGVKC010000015.1 GCA_020050775.1 Minisyncoccota bacterium | reverse complement strand
CTCGCACCGTTTCTTGCACCACTTCTTCTCATCGGATTTTTCGTGTGGTTCCTTTCGCGCCAAGTGCGCGGTGCTGGTATGCAGGCATTTTCTTTCGGACAGTCTAAGCCGCGTGTTACCGACCCGAACGATGCAGGCTCGCGCGTAACGTTTAAAGATGTTGCGGGTGCAAAAGAAGCGAAGGAAGAACTTCTCGAAATCGTAGACTTCCTCAAGAACCCAAAGAAATTCCTCGACATTGGTGCACGCATTCCAAAAGGCATTCTACTTATGGGTGCGCCAGGTACTGGTAAAACACTTCTTGCCCGCGCCGTAGCGGGGGAGGCGGGCGTACCGTTCTTCTCTATCTCCGGTTCTGAGTTCGTAGAGATGTTCGTCGGCGTTGGAGCAAGCCGCGTACGCGACCTCTTTATGACCGCAAAGAAAGCGTCGCCTGCAATTATCTTCGTAGACGAAATCGACGCTGTGGGCCGCGTGCGCGGCACCGGTGTTGGTGGTGGTAACGACGAGCGCGAACAGACACTTAACCAGATCCTGGTGGAGATGGATGGCTTTGAACCTAACGAAAAAGTTATCGTCATGGCCGCAACGAACCGCCCCGATGTGCTGGACCCTGCACTCTTGCGCCCAGGCCGCTTTGACCGCCGTGTTGTCATCGAGCTTCCAGACCGTAAAGACCGCCTCGACATCCTTACCATTCATTCCCGTAAAAAGCCTTTTGCTGAAGACGTAAACCTTGAAGTCATCGCAGAGCGCACGCCAGGTTTCTCCGGTGCGGACCTCTTCTCTCTTATGAACGAAGGTGCCATCCTTGCTGCGCGTGAAAACCGCAAGACTGTTGCACAGTTCGACCTTATCCGCTCAATTGAAAAGGTGATGCTTGGCCCGGAGCGCCTTACGCATGTGCTTAACAAAAAGGAGAAAGAAATCACTGCGTACCATGAGGCAGGCCATGCGCTCGTTGCGTCAGTTTTGCCGTACTCAGACCCGGTGCACAAAATTTCTATCATCAGTCGTGGCCGCGCAGCGGGTTACACCCTGAAGCTTCCGTTTGAAGATAAGCGCATGCATAGCAAAAAAGAATTTCTCGACGACATTGCCATGAGTCTTGGTGGTTATGTTGCAGAAAAAGAAGTATTTGGCGACATTACAACTGGTCCTTCGAACGACCTTCAGGTGCTCACCAACCTCGCACGCAGCATGGTTACGCGCTGGGGTATGTCTGACAAGATGGGAACCATCGCGCTTGAAGGAGACGGTGGCCGCGCGCTCTTCGGTTCGGGTGTAGAAGGCCGCGACTATTCAGAAAAAATTTCTGGAGAGATTGATGCAGAAGTTAAGAAGATAATCGACGGCGCGTACGACAAGGCGCTGAAAATCATCACCGAGAAGCGCAATGTGCTCGATGCTATTGCTAAGCGCCTCATTGAAGTAGAAACTCTTGAAAGAGAAGAATTCGAACAGATTCTTGTTGCCCACGGCATCAAAGTAAAGAAAAAGCAGGAAATTTACACGGAGCCGCAGACCGTAAACTTCTAACCCTTCGACAAACTCAGAGTAAAAAAGAAAATCCCCGGCCTGCAAAGGCCGGGGATTAGGCAAGGAGCGTTAATCGAACGCTGGCTGCCAGTGAGGATTTACTTTTACGCATGCTTTTCGGTCTTCGTGGAGCATGCTGCCAACATCGTGAATGTCCACATTGTTGAGGGCCACGCCGCAAGCTAGTTTTGCCCATATGTGCGGAAGATTAATCCGCACTGCTAGGTCGCCGAGTTTTATCTCGGTCAGCATGTCGCCATCCGCTTGCGGTACAAAGACATCTGAGATGTTGTCTGTTCCGATGCGTATGGGTACTTTTGCCTTGATTAGTTCTGCCATACGTGCGATCGAATTATGTGCAGGCCCTTCGATCGAACGCAGCTGTCGCATAGAAATGGCCGCGGTAGGGCAGACAATGACGCCCACGTTGTGTTCAAGAAGCCTTTCCACAAGTTTGCGGAACTGCACCTCGTTGTACGCAGAAGGCGAAATCATGTGTACGAGCCACACGGAAGGTTCATCACCCAGTATGGGCTGGCGTATCACTTCCAGCACATCAAGTACGCGGACTGCTCCTTCTTCGAATGGCACATTCATCTGATCGACGTGAAATTGGATCTCTTTGCGCATTGTGCACGCGAGTTCCAGCCCCATGCGAACATGATGTTTGAACCCGACTTTGCCGTCAGGGTCGCTTCCCACAGCGTAGTCGTCTTTTTCAGGAAGAAGAGAGAGATAGTCCGAAAAACGTGCTGCTTTCTTGAACACGTTCCAGCGCTCCTTTTCTTTGAAGCCGAAGATAGGCGTGGGGGCAATACGTACATCGAGCCCCTTCTTTTTGAACTTCTTTTTCAGTTCAAGTGCGATATTGATGGCAAGCAAACCGCCGTCGGGCAAATCCGGCGTCGCGTCGATATTAGTGTCGATGCGGCGCACGCCGAATGCTAGTTGTCTCTCAAGCGCCATAGTCATGCGTTTGCGCAGGTCTTCCGCTTTGTAGGCCGGACCGGTGTGCAGGTCGCCCACCAGGTTTTGCTTAACAGAGAGCGGAAGGTTACTGGCTTTCAAGGGTGTTGTGCCAGCGTGTTCGAGGTAGATATCCGAGAGTGTATATGCTCGGTCTAAGTGCGCGTGCGCATTGAAGAATCCTCCATGCGTCGCGCTGTGTTCCAGGACGATTTTGTCGTACTGAGACAATCCTTTTGTCGATCTCACGGGTCTCTCCTTATTCTGTTGTATGGAGTGGAAGCTCCAAGAGCTTCTAAAGTCCTAGAATAGCATGACTGACATAAAGAATATAGTGGGCGCGACAGGGATCGAATGTGTGCATTATTTGTGTACATCAGAACCTACTTTACTACATGGTAAAATGAAGGTTCATGTATGGCTCGTATTGCTGATAGAGAAAAGGCTCGTCGACTAAGAAAAGAAGGTAGGAGTTACTCAGAAATTAAACAAACACTACATGTGGGTAAGGGTACTTTAAGTATCTGGCTTCGCGACATGCCTCTTTCGTCAACTCAACTAAAGAAAGTTAGGGATTTTAATCCAAAAAGAATTGAAAAATTTAGAGAGACCATGCGCAACAAGCGAGAACTTCGTCTTCAAGAGGTATACCAACGAGCTAAGACTGACATTGGTCGTTTGTCTAAGAGAGAAATTTTCCTGACGGGTTTGTATTTGTACTGGGGTGAAGGCTCGAAGACTGCAAAAGGAAGTGTGATTGTAACTAATACAGATCCGGGGATACATGAAGCATTTCTGGACTGGCTGAAGTATATGGGAGTTCCCAAAAAGAAAGTGAAAGTTAGGCTCCATCTTTACAAAGATATGGATATACGGAAAGAGATATTATTCTGGTCGCGAGAATTAAGAATTCCCATTTCTCAATTCCGACCTCCATATATAAAAGATTCTCGACTGCAGGATATAAGTTATAAGAACGGATACGGCCACGGGACCTGCAACCTCTCCGTTGATAGTATGGCTCTTTGGGAGTACATTACTATGGCGCTTAGGCGCATCAAAGAAATACACGCCCGTAGCTCAATGGTAGAGCAGTCGACTTATACTCGACCGGTTGGGGGTTCGAGTCCCTCCGGGCGTACATGGTAGCTAATCATAGAGTGCTCTAAGTTTCTATAAAGAAAAATCCGCGGCACATGTGCCGCGGGTTTGCGTTTTGTCAGAGCTGCCGAAGAAATTCGCCAAGGCTTCTCATTGAAGCTTGTCCCTGGGGACTCCTGTGGTGCTTTTCTGCACGGGAGAATATTTCATCGATCTCTGCACCTGCTCGACGCGCCAGCTCCACCTTGCTTACGACCTTGTAACTGTTCGCGCCTGCGCCGAGGGAATCAAGGGCCTCTTTCAACGTAGACCACCATTTGGTAATGCGCTGAAAGCTGGTTTCAGGATTACCCAACCCTGGGTCGCATCCGACATGTATCGGACCATATTCGCGCCCGCGTCCCAGCCATGCAATTACGACTTCCTGCACTTCGCCGAGCTTTTCATCGATGATATAAACGCAATCACCGCAGGCGGGTAAGTTTGCAGGAAGTTCCAGAGAAACACCCTGGCCGGAAACCTCAACATTCTTTAGTGCAGCAAGTATCCGTTCCCTGTAATCGGCCAGGAATCTCTGTGCGTCCTCGACAGTGTGATAAGGCCTGCCGAGGGCGAAAAATTGACCTAAATTCCTATGGGATAAGGATGCCGTAGCTTGCACTGAGTTGCCGCTTATTCCGCTTATACGAGTGACGGTTGCCCGCAGTATGTCGAAGTGAGCGTGTGTGTCACTAACGCTCGTATCGACAATAAAACAGTCGTCGCCGAGCTTTCATGTGGGCTCTTCCATGAGCACCTCCTCTAGTAAGAGTGTGAAATTCAGTGAGATGAACCTCTAAAGTCCGAGCATAGCATATACGTCTTTGTTCTGTAACCCTTACTCAAAATGCATTGTTTGAAAGAGGGTTGCTTTCCTTAAAACATCTACAAACTAGTCCATGTCAGAACTTCTCTTCCTGGGTTATTTCCGCTCACCGATGACCATAGTCCGTCAAGTTTTGTGTCGCTAAGTAATTTGTAAGAGACGACACCAGTGTCATTTAATGAGCCTCCTGTAATGTCTAAGTATCCTACGCTGAGTATGTTTCCTTCTAGTATTCCAACACCTCGCTGTGATTGCGACTGGATAGTCCACTCTAATTTATAGACATCACCATCTTTCGTGATGCGCACAAGACCTGTATAGCTCGGAATATCGGAGGAAGAATTATAGCCCTCAAGAGCATAGAGACCCTCTTTCAGGGCTGTTACAGATGTTGAAGGGTTAGTTTCTGAATAATCAGATGTACTGGGAGTGGAAACTTGTTGTACTGAAGGCAGATACATATCCTTGCCAACCATAAATCCGAGAGCTACAACCGCTCCTACAAGAGAAGCAACAAATATAGTTATTACAAGTCGTATAAGGGTATTTTGCTGATCCATGTTGTGTAAGTATAGAACTGAATTATGCAAATTATTTCGTTGTCCACACTACTCAAAATGCATTGTTTGGGCGCGGCCTTTGAGTGTCTGGGCAAGTAGGGGATGTTTTTTAAGCTCTGTATCTTTCTGCACTATTGCGAGCGCTTCTTGGCGCGCCGCTTCCACAAGTTTTAGATTTTTCAGTGCTTCCATACCAATGTCAGAAATACCCCATTGTTTGCTTCCAGAAAGTTGGCCCGGACCGCGCTGCTCTAGGTCTTTCTCTGCAAGTTCAAAACCATTCTTTGCGGTAATGAGTGCCTTGAGGCGTGCGAGCGTTGTTTCGCCCCGGCTCTCGGGGCACACAAAGCAATACGCTTGGTGGTTAGAGCGCACAACGCGTCCACGCAGCTGGTGAAGCTGCGAAAGACCGAAGCGCTCGGCGCCTTCGATAAATATGCATGTGGCATTCGGAACATTTACACCGACTTCGACGACGGATGTAGCCACAAGTATATCGACTTCGTGCGCAGTGAAGCGCTGCATAACGTCGTCTTTTTCTGCTGGCTTCATCTTGCTGTGAAGAATTTCTATAGTTTTATCAGGGAATACTTCTTTTTTTAGTCGTTTTGCTTCTGCTTTTACAGACTTAGCCATAAGTGCAAATGCTTTGTCTGGGTCCGGTTCGTCGATGCGTGGGCAGATGACATACGCCTGACGGCCTGCAACAAGTTCTTCGCGGATTTTTTCATATGCTTTACCGCGCTCATTAGGTTTTACCAATTCAGTAATGATAGGTTTGCGTCCTGCGGGCATTTCATCCAAAAGAGTTAAGTCCAAGTCGCCGTATACGGTAAGTGCGAGCGTACGAGGAATGGGTGTTGCGGTCATAGAAAGAAGATGGGGAAGGCGAATCTCTTTGCGTGCAAGCTTGCGGCGCTGTGCAGTACCAAAGCGATGCTGCTCGTCGATGACCACGAGTGCTAAATGTTTGAACTTAACCGCTTTTTCTATAAGCGCATGTGTACCGATAAGGATTGGTATCTCGCCGTTCTCCACCCATTTAAGAAGTTGCGTGCGGGAAATTGTGGTGGACTTGCCGCGACCGATCTTCGAAGGAAATTTATAGCAGCCGCTACCGGTAATGAGCCCGATGTTTACAGGGAAATATTCGAAGTACTTAATAAATGACTCAAAGTGCTGCTTTGCAAGAATTTCCGTAGGTGCCATGTAGGCGACCTGCAGTGTTCCGAAGTCCTGGCCTTGGGGCCGTGTGCGTACAGCTGCATAGCTGGCAGTGGCTGCTACAGCAGTTTTGCCGCTGCCCACATCTCCTTCCAAGAGGCGCGACATGGGGTGTCCTGAGCGCATATCAGTGAGTATTGCTTCGACCGCACGCTTCTGCCCCGAAGTAGCTGTAAAAGGGAAGGATTCCAAAAAGCCGTCTATTTCTTTTTTTGGTGCATCCACTGCAAAACTTTTTTCCTGATATTCTCGCGCGCGTTCCTGCCCGCGCTCGAGCTGTATGAGAAACACTTCTTCAAATGCGAATCGTTTGCGTGCCGCCTCTGCGTCTTTTAAGTTTTGCGGCGCGTGTATCCAATGCAGCGCAGTGCGCAGGGTAGGCAAGTTGTACTGCTTCAGTATCTCTGCGGGAATATGGTCTTCTGTTTCTTCTACAACACCTGCTGCGATGACTTTTTCAATGGCATGGCGCAGCCATAAGGACGTCGTGCCGCGACTCTCTGGATACATCGCATACAGTTGGGGTGTTTCATCGATTTGTATGTCAGGTTTTTTAAACAGTGCAGTATCAGTGAGCGAAACTTTTTCGAGTTGAGGGTTAGCAAGATAGAGCTTTCCGACGGAGCCGGTTACTTTACCGGTAGCGCGCACAGTCGTGCCGTCCATATACATCTTTGCGATGTAGGGCTGGTTGAACCACATGAGTTTTATGCGGCCACTCTCGTCACGCAGATAGCCTTCGGAAACAGGAATTTTGCGCTTCCAAGATTTCTTTGTCTGCAATTTTTCCAGGGTGCCCACCAGGCTCGCGTCCATACCCACTTGAAGACCGCTTATAGAAGAGTGTTCCCCAGCTTGCTCGTAGCGGAAAGGGAAGTGATAGAGAAGGTCCCGAATGGTTCGGATACCAAGCCTGCCCAGTGCCTCCTTCTGTATGTCAGTCAGCCGAAAATGTGTGGTCAAAGGATCCAAGGGGTGCATACGTAGGGATTATATTCTATCTGCTATACTCGCAGGCATGGCTAAAAAGGATATTTCTTATGAAGCACTTGCTCTGCATAAGAAACTTAAAGGCAAAATCCGTATTACTCCTGCTCTAAAAGTGCGCAGTCGCGACGATCTTTCTCTTATATACACGCCTGGCGTGGCCGCTGTTTCGTCCCACTTGGAAAAAAACCCTAAGGATGCGCGCGACTATTCTATAAAAGGAAAGATGATAGCCGTTATTTCTGACGGCTCTGCGGTGTTGGGTCTTGGGAACATAGGGGCCTACGGGGCGCTTCCGGTTATGGAAGGCAAAGCCGCTCTTTTTAAAACGTTCGCAGATGTAGACGCCTTTCCTATTGTCCTCGACACGCAAGATACGGAAGAAATAATTGAGACTATTGCGCGCATCGCCCCAGCCTTCGGCGGCATTAACCTCGAAGACTTTGCGGCACCTAAATGTTTCGAAATAGAAGAGCGCCTTAAAAAGATGCTCGACATTCCCGTTATGCACGATGACCAGCACGGCACAGCGATTGCAGTACTTGCAGGACTTATAAACGCAACCAAAGTTACCGGCAAGAATTTAAATAGATCTCGCGTAACCGTAAGCGGCGTTGGCGCTGCGGGAGTAGCAATCATAAAACTTCTTAAGCTCTATGCACCGAAGATAGCAATAGTTGCAGTAGATAGTGTGGGAGTCATTTGGAAAGGCCGTAAAGACTTAACGCCGATGAAGAAAAAACTCATTGCAGGAAAAATTATCTCTTCAGAACAGGGGGGCGATTTGGAAATGGCACTTACCAATGCAGATATATTCATAGGTGTCTCAAAGGCAGGCGTATTAAAGCCCCACATGATACAGCGCATGAACAAGAAGCCTATTATTTTTGCAATGGCCAACCCAGTGCCAGAAATTCTTCCTGGTGAAGCTATTAAAGCGGGTGCCGCAATAGTTGCAACAGGTCGTTCAGACTTTCCGAACCAAATAAATAACTCGCTCGTATTTCCAGGAATATTTCGTGGAGCTCTTGATAACAAGGTCTCTGCTATAACCGACGCCATGAAAACAAAAGCAGCTAAAAATCTAGCTGCAATGGTGAAAAAGCCCACTGCACAGCGCATCGTTCCAGGACCATTTGATAAAGGCGTAGCTCAGGCGGTTGCGAGAGCCATACAATAAACGGTAAGAGCAAGTAATACCGCTTCGTCATAGGGAGAGTTCGGCTACATTAGCAATTTTCTCAAACATCATGAACACAACATTCGGCTCTGCCGGCACAATAGCCGTCGGCCTCATTGCAGGTGCAGCGCTTACGCTTGCGCCTCTCGCATTCGCACAAGGTGACAAGGTAAAAAACTTCTCACTCTGGCCTGGAAAGAAAGGCGTTGAAGTACAGATACAAGAATCTGGCCGCACGCTCGTGCGCGGCGCAACCGTTACTGCCATTAGTGGCTCCACTATTACTGCTTCGGTAGTACTGGGCGGTACTACGCTTGCGTGGACTGCTGTTACAGATGGTTCTACCAAGTTTCTCGACAAAAACGGCCGCACAGGTGCCTCCAACACGGTTGCAGTAGGCAACACTATTAGTTTCAGCGGCAGCCTTACCAACGCATCTGGACTTTCCGTTAAAGTAGACACGGTAAAGAATTGGTCTAAAGATTCCGCCACGTCCTCGAAGCACACGTTCGAAGGTACACTTCAATCAATTGCATCGACCACTGCTCCTACGAGCTTTGTACTTAAAGTAGGCAACACCAACTACACGGTGAATGTTGCGACTACAGCGCTTGTTCTTCAGAACAATTGGACTCGTGGAACGCTTAGCCAACTGGCTATCGGCCACACGGTACGCGTGTACGGCTCTGTGCAGGCGAACAACGCTTCGGTTATAGATGCGCTCATAGTGCGTGACACCTCTCTTAAGTAGAGGAAAAGGGTCAGTTCAGCTACAATAAAGCGGATGAAAGGGAACACCCTTTCATCCGTCTTTACAATGGGAGGCAAAGAACAAGAATTCACAGCAGCATTTGAGGCATACAGCGACGAGCTGTTTCGCCACTGTTCTATGCGCCTCTCAGACCGGGAACGCGCTCTGGAGCTGACTCAGGAAGCGTTTCTACGCACCTGGGACTACATACAGAAAGGCGAAGAAGTACGCGAATTGCGCCCCTTCTTGTACAGAACATTGCGCCACCTCATCATCGATGAGTACCGCAAAAAGAAGAGCGTATCCTTGGAGAAGATGGCCGAAGGAGCGGAAATGCCGGTAGAAGACTTTTTACCTTATGACGACACCAACACTCTCGAGGCGGCAGTAGAACGCATGGAAGGGAAACGTGCACTAGAGGTGCTTCATAAACTTCCAGACCCATACCGCGAAGCGCTCACGCTTCGCTATGTAAACGGACTTTCTCCAAAAGAGATAGCCGAGATAGTAGACGAGAGCGAGAATGCTGTCTCCGTACGCATACACCGAGGACTCAAAAAACTGAAGGACCTCTTCGAAGAAGAATCATGAAAAAGTATCTCAACAATCTAAAAATCGAGAGCGACAAGCTCCAGATGACAGCCGCTGAAAAGCAGGCTATTCGCGCGCGCGTCATGCATGCGGTTGGTGCGACAGCTTCTCCTATGTTTATACAAAAGACTCCATATTTCGGATGGTTTGTCGGGCCCCGTGCATTTGTCCCAGCGCTCGCGCTTTTGCTTGTCGTTGGCGTAAGTACCGCTTCGGCTGCACAAGGATCTCTCCCGGGCGACCTTCTCTACCCAGTCAAAATTTCCATTACTGAACAGGTTGAAACTGCACTCGCAGTCGGCCTAGAAGCAAAAGCACAAATCCATGCAGATCTTGCAACGCGCCGTCTTGAAGAAGCACAGAGCCTCGCGGTTGCGGGTAAGCTTGATACCATTTCTGCCGAAACACTCGAAGCAAACTTCAATGTGCATGCAGAAGTTGCAGAAGTCCTTAGTGCACAAATTGAACCAGAGAATCCGGCTGCAGCAACCGAAATAAAAACTAAGCTCGCAACAGCGGTTACTACGCAGGGCGCTATCCTTGTGCAGCTTGGCGATGAAAGTTCCAGCGAAGTAACGAAACAAAATTCACGCGCAGTTGCAGCGCGCCTTGTAGCTCGGGGCGATAACAATTTCTCCCTAGCGCGTGGTGCTGCGGCGAATATGATTGCATTCAGTGATTCGTCTGCAAAACAAACTTCTGAAAACAGCGTCTCAACGCTTGCTATTGCTGTTGAGCCTCCGGTGGCTGCTAAAGCGACACTTGTTATTGACCCGGTGCAGCAAAAGACCACTGCGGAACTGCAAGAGAAAGCAGCAAAGCTTCTTGCAACTGCGCGCGAACAGCTAAAAAACTCTTCTGCTAATTTGGATGCAACAACTACTGCAAGCGTTGAAGCGCAGTTCTCTAATGCGGATCTGCTTATGAGCAGTGGAAGCTCCAAGCTCAAAGAAGGAGATACGTTTGGCGCGAGTGCGGACTTTACTGCAGCACTTCAAATCGCAAGCAAAGTGTATACAGTGCTCAAAGCGCAGCAGAAATTCGAGTCAAACATCATCACGCCGTTACTTAATTTCAATGTTCAAACCGAGCCGGCAATTGAAATTACTCTGCCAGCTGTGGGTCCGCCAGTGAATCTCAAAATAAATTGAAAAATCCGCCGGTAGGGCGGATTTTTTATATGCGGAGGCGGAAGGAATCTCACTCCTGAGCCTGCGGCTCTAACAAACCCCTCGGTTTGTTTATTCCGCCACGGGAAACAAGCGGTTTCCCGACCCCTTCGCGCGCGAGAATCCTTCCGAAGCTCAATTATCAAAAATGACTGCATGTATGCAGTCATTTTTGCCAAAGCGGAGGCGGAAGGATTCGAACCTTCGGACCGGTTTCCCAGTCAACAACTTAGCAGGTTGCTGCATTCGACCGCTCTGCCACGCCTCCTTGTAGCACTACCTTACACCAAAGGAACATTTTTTGCATACTGCCCCTTGGGCCTTTATACTGTCTGTGTATTTATTTTTTTATTTTTCTATGAACAAAGGTAGCTGGGTCGCTGTGGTAGTAGTGTTGGTTGTTGCCCTCGGCGCGTTTTATTTCTGGCCGTCTGTACAGACTGGTTTGCAAAACCAAATGGAGCAGCAGAGCGTAAATGGTGGCATAGAGGCTACTCGCGATCCTCAAATGTCAGGCACATGGAAAAGTCAGACCGATGAAAAATTTACTCGTGAAATTCGCGCGGACGGTGTCATCATCGACCGCTACGAAGGCGACGCCTAGGCAGGAATAAACGGTTCGTGGAGCGTTATTGATCCAATGATGGAAACGGGACTCACGGTTCCGCCTACAAATCTTGTAGGTATGACCGTTATTAAAGTTATATGGGAAGGAGGTGTTGAGACTACATACTTCGCTATTAACTCGCTTTCGGAAACTTCAATGACTACTACCGACCTTACCGGTCGCGGTGAAGTAACAACGTACACCAAGATTT
>JAGVKC010000040.1 GCA_020050775.1 Minisyncoccota bacterium | reverse complement strand
CCCACTCCTTATGCTTGCAGACCGCCCGCAAGAGCAAGCTACGCTCTTCCGCGAGATACTTCTTAAACACCTTACGGTGCGCGATACGGAGTCTATTGCGCGACGTATTGCGTTTGACCGCGTACGTAAGAAGGAATATCTATATTCGCCTGAAATACTCGACATGGAGCGCGAACTTACCGAAGCACTCGGTACGCGCGTAGCTATCGAACCTAAAGAAAGTGGAGGCAAGCTCTCTATCGACTTTATGAGCGAGGATGATCTACGCACTCTCTTCGCAGCGCTCGCATCGCGTATCGCGCAGGCATCTGCACCCACAGAAGCGGCTGAGGTTCCCGTTGAGCAAAGCGCAGAATTACTAGACGATCGTTCCGCGGAGGAGAAAACCCTAGACGAAAATTCTTTTGATCCCAAAAGTTTCTCGCTCTGACGTATATGTATCAGGATGCAAAAGCGCAAAAAACAGTCTATTTCGTGCGGCACGGACAAAGCGAGGGAAATGTAAAACGGGTTCACGGACACCCAAATCACCCTCTTACAGAAACTGGCCATCAGCAGGCGCAAAAAATAGCGCAGCGTGTTGGGAAGCTACCTGTTCAAGCACTTCTGGCAAGTTCTATGGTGCGTGCAAAAGAAACAGCCGATGCTATTTCGGTGCAGTTGAATATTCCTGTTGAAGTGTTTGATGTGTTTATTGAAGCAGAGGGCCCGAGTAAATTTTTTGATACTCCACGTGAAGCAGAAGAATCATTAAAAGCGCAAAAAGCAATACAGGAAAACTATCATGATCCCAACTTTCAATATGACGACGAAGAGACATTTCCGATGTTGCGAGAACGTGCGCTTAAGGCTCTTGATCTGATTGCAGCGCGCCCAGAGGAACATATATGCGTTGTAACACACGGTTTCTTTATGCGCGTCATGATGGCATGCGCGATTATGGGGGCTTCGTTAACCGCAGAAGACTGTAGGAAATTCACTAACTCCTTTCATATGCAAAATACCGGGCTGACTATTCTTGGATACGATGCGGATGAGCTTGCGTCTCCGTGGTGGCTCTGGGTGTGGAACGACCACGCGCATCTAGCTGACTAAACCTTCTTATCTTTTTCTATCGCGTTGCGGATATGCCGGCGTGCGAGAGATGTTTTAGCAAAATCTAGCCATTTAGTTTTAGGTGACGCTGCTTTTTTAGTCACGATTTCCACAATGTCGCCGTTATGCAGTTCTGTGTCGAGCGGTACTAGCTTGCCGTTCAATTTTGCTCCAGCCACATGATCACCGATGTCGGAGTGTATGGCATACGCGAAATCAATCGGGCTGGAGTGTATAGGAAGATCCACCACATCGCCTGTCGGTGTAAAGACGAACACGCGGTGGGAGAATATGTCAGTTTTAAGCGTGCGTTCGATGTCCGGATCTTCCATATGGTCTCCAAGATCAGCAAGCCACTCCGGTCCGCCGAATGACCCATAGCGAGTGCGTTTCGGAGCCTCTTTTTTCGCTACCGGAGTCTCAGGCTCATTGGGGGAGCGGCGAAAACCAGGGATAAGGCTTTTTATCCAATCAAAACTGGAAGTTCGCTTGCCGCCTGCGCGCGAAGCAGGAGAATCAGGACCATCGCCATCTTTATAAATAACGTGCGCGGTAATACCATATTCCGCTTCGCGATGCATTTCTTCAGTGCGTATTTGTACTTCTACAATACCGCCATCGCCTGAGAAGACGGTTGTGTGGAGGCTCTGATAGCCGTTAGGTTTTGGGAATGCAATATAGTCTTTTATTTTATTAGGAAGTGGTTGCCAGAGATTATTCACGATACCCAGTACTCGGTAGCATTCGGGAATATCTTTCATAATGACGCGCAGCGCAGCAATATCGTAAATCTTTTCGATGTCGCCGCCCTTGCGATTAAGTTTGCGCTGCAGACTGTACAGGCCTTTTACGCGGTAGTCGGTGTGGAACGACGTCATGCCTTCCTTTGCAAATTCTTTACGCAACGTGCGCGACATTTTCTCTAGACGCTCGAGTGTTTCTTTAGAACGTTCTGTAAGAAGCTGCTTTGTCTTTTTATACTCTTCAGGAAATGCGTACTCAAAGGCCAGGTCTTCCAGTTCACGGCGCACTACGCCCATACCGAGGCGGTGCGCGATAGCTGCATAAATTTCAAGCGTTTCAAGTGCAATACGCTGACGCTTATGTTCCGGCACGTGCGAGAGTGTTTGCATGTTATGCAGACGATCCATCAGCTTGATGATAAGGACGCGTGCGTCTTGTCCCGTAGCGACGAGAAGTTTGCGAAGACTTTCTCGGTGGCGCTCCGCTCCGCGATATTTAAAACGGCCAAGCTTTGTAACTCCTTCCACAAGAAAACGCACTTCTTTACCGAACTCTTTTTCTATCCTCTCGGGCGGGATGTTTGCGTCTTCTATGGAGTCATGAAGAAGCCCGGCCACGACGGTGTTAGCGCTCATATCGAGCGCAGCAAGGCCTTTAGCAGTTGCTTCAAGGTGTACAAGGTAGGGCTCGCCTGAGAAGCGCTTATGGTCTTTGTGTGCCTCTGCAGCGAATTCATGGGCGCGCTGTATGAGTGCAGAATCCTCCGCGCTTGGAGCGCTCATCAGAGAAATAATATCTTTGACGTTAGCCATATCCTCCAGTATCGTTGTTTTCAGTCTGGTTCACAAGAGAGAGGATGCGGCAATGAAAGAATTTTTGAGACCAATGCGTTCGAGAGCGTTTTGGCGCGTATTTTTTACGGCTATTCTTCGCCGTGGCTGCTCATGTGTCGCCTCGTTGAGACTGTGCGGAAAAACTCCGGCCGTTAGGCCGGGGTTTTATTATTTCTCTTTCTTTTTCCGTGCGAAGCCTCTGCGCTTCTTTTCTTCTTTCAAAATTTCTAGTGCTCGGTCTAGTTCAATTTTATATACATCATCCTGCTTGAGTGAACGGAAATCTGGTTTAGGTTTTGTGGTGTGAGCAATATATGGACCAAAGCGGCCCACATTTGCAACGATATTTTCTCCAGTATCAGGGTGTGTACCCAGCATGCGTGGCAGGGAAAGGTAGACGAGCGCCTCTTCAAGCGTCACGCTTGCAGGATCTTTTTCTTTAGGGACGCTGGCGCGGCGTGGTTTTTGTTTTGAGCCTTTCTTTAGTTCACCAACTTGCACATAGGGGCCGAAGCGTCCGTTGAGCATAAAGATAGGAAGTTTGTACTCCGGGTGCTCACCGATAGTTTTCTGCTCATTGGAGAGAATTTCACCAGCCTCAGTGCGTGCGCCGATACAGTCAGGGAATTTCGAGCAGCTCATGAACTTTCCGCCGCGTGAAAGCTTAAAGACCATTGTCGAACCGCACACGGGGCAGGTGAATTCTTTCGGTGCAGGGCCGAGATCAGTTATCTTACCTGCCTCTTTATCTTTTTTCTTTACTTCTTTGAGGAACGGCGTGTAGAAATCTCTAAGCGTTTTTTCGTATCCGCGCTTGCCTTCGGCTATTTCGTCGAGCTCGTCTTCCATTTCTGCAGTAAAGGTGTCGCTAATGTAGGTAGGAAAGTTTTCCTCCAGGAAGCTTGAAACAACGTCCCCAGTGTCGGTGGGGCGCAATGAGCGGCCTTCTTTAGTAACGTAGCCGCGAGTGTCCAGTGTACGCATGATGCTTGCATAGGTAGATGGGCGCCCAATGCCGCGTTTCTCCAGCTCTTTAATGAGACCTGCTTCGGTGTAGCGGGGCGGCGGGGTAGTCTGCTTTTCCTCTGCGGAGACGCTCTCTACCTTCAATACCTCGCCAGTAGTAACTTCTGGGAGTTCAACGTCTTCGCCGCGAGCTGCCGGGTCTGCCTTTAGCCAGCCGTCAAAAAGGACGCGCGAACCTGTCGCTGCAAACGACGGGACTTTTTTGTCTTTTGTTTCTGCTACAATTTTTGACTTCAGAATCTTGGCGTCCGACATTTGCGACGCAAGCGTGCGGCTCCAAATTAGTGCGTAGAGCTTCTTTTGTTCAGGCGTGGTGCCGGCCGATTCTTTTTCGATATGCGTCGGACGAATAGCCTCGTGCGCCTCTTGAGCGTTTTTAGACTTAGTGGCATAGACATGCGACTCTGCATATTCTTTGCCGTATTTTTTTTCTGCATATGCGAGCATCGAAGCGCGTGCTGGTGCCGAGAGGTTTACGCTGTCGGTACGCATATACGTAATGTGCCCCGCTTCGTACAAACGCTGCGCTATCTGCATGGTGCGCGAAGGTGAATAGCCTAGGCGTGAAGAAGCAGATTGCTGAAGCGTAGAAGTTGTAAACGGTGCGCGTGGAGAGCGTTTTGCTTCGGATTCTGTTACATCTGCTACCGAAAGGCCGTCTTTTTCGACTGCAGCAATAATGCGGTCAGTCTCTTTCTTGTCGCGCGGCTCAACGCTACAGGTAAGCACAAGCTCTTTCTTTTTTGCTGTTTTTGTCTGCGCGGTAATGACGTAAAAGGTTTCTGGTATGAATGCACGTATTTCGCGCTCGCGCTCCATAAGAATGCGAAGTGCAGGGGACTGCACGCGGCCAGCAGAGAGGCCATAGCGCACTTTTTTCCAAATCAGGCCAGAAAGGTCGTAGCCTACCAAACGATCCAGCACGCGGCGTGCTTCCTTGGCATAGCGCAGGTTATCGTCGATTTTGCGCGGGTGTTCAAGGGCTTCAGAAATAGCTTCCTTGGTTATTTCATTGAACACGATGCGGTTTGGTTTTTTTAGACCCAGCTCTTCCTTTATATGCCAGGCGATAGCCTCTCCTTCGCGGTCGGGGTCGGTTGCGAGTATGACTTCTTTAGCTTCCTGCGCTAGACCGGTGAGTTCTTCAATAACTTTTATTTTGCCAGGCACTACTTCGTAATGCGGGATGAAGCCGCCTTCGATATCGATTGCTTTTTTGTTGCTCTTAGGAAGGTCGCGTACATGACCAACTGACGCGCGTACGAGAAAATCGCCGGAGCTATCAATCTCTCCTAAATACTTTTCTATAGTCTTCGCCTTTGCGGGCGACTCGACGATTACGAGCTTCACAGTGTCTTACTCATACAACGAACTGAAAAAACATGCAAAGTACAACCTGTTGCCCAGATGAATCATATGCGTTCAATTTTTCCTAAACGTTCAACTAATAATCCGCGAATAAGCAGTGAAGAAAGCGCTATGTTTATCTCTTGAGCGCTAAGTTCAGTGCGTTCAATTAAGGTGTCTTTTTCCAACGCTTCGGTAAGTGCTTCAAGAACAAGGGTTTCACTTTCATTGAGGTCAGTAGGTAGTATTTCTTGTTTGACTTCAGTCGCAATTCCGAGTGCTTGCAGAATGTCGTCGCTGCTTCGAACCAAGGTTGCACCTTCGCGGATAAGACGGTTTACCCCTGCGCCCGTTTCTTTACCAAGTTCGTGCGGCACCGCAAGCACTTCGCGGTAATACTCAAGCGCCAAACGCGCTGTAATGAGTGTGCCTGACTTTTCTCCAGCTTCAATAATAAGCACTGCTTTTGAAAGTCCTGCCATGATGCGATTGCGTGCCGCAAAAGAATACGGCCGAGGCTTAAACGCAGATGGGTACTCGCTTAGTAATGCTCCGCCGCTGTGGAGTATCCGCTGTGCAAGTGCTGCGTGCATGCGCGGGTATATGCTCGCGTCAT
>JAGVKC010000060.1 GCA_020050775.1 Minisyncoccota bacterium | reverse complement strand
TCTATTATCCAGTGAGCATGCCGCACTGATCGACAAACAGCTGCTCAGACATATCGCCAGACAGAAGGGTCTTCGAGAAACCCGTCGGCCGAGCGCCCCCGACATATAGCTGAAGCTCAATACCATCTTTGGTTTGGTATCGTAACATCCAACCCTTAAGCGCGGGGACTGTGTACCGCTGAACAGATGCGATATGCGCCTGAAGATCATAATCCGGCCTTATCTGAAACACGACATTCGTCTGGACCGAAGTATAGACACACAACGCAGCCATGGTTGCTCCAAGAAACACCATTCCAGCCTCCTATATAAAAAGCTACCTATATTCAGCAAACCACTACATCGTTTCTGACGCAAGATGAACAGAAGCGTATCCCTAGGCGCTAAGCGATGCGAGCGCAGCGCGGGCTGCCGCCTGCTCCGCCTCTTGTTTGCTCTTTCCTTCTCCTTGACCGAGCAGTGTTTCTCGTACGTATACGCCTACTACGAATTGCTTGTCATGGTCTGGACCGCTTTCACGAATCACGCTGTAAGACGGCGTAACACCTTCTGTGTCCTGCGCTTTTTCCTGCAATGCAGACTTAGCGTCCTGCCATAGACGCTTGGACAAAATCTCATCAATTTTAGGGAAGAGATGTTTTGTTATGAATTCTTTTGCGCCGTCGTACCCTTGGTCAAGATAAATAGCACCAATGAGAGCCTCAAACGCATTTGCCAAAAGCACTCCGCGTGCACGGCCATTGTCTTTTGCCTCGCCGCGGCTCAAAAGTAGATAGTCGTTCATGCCAAGGCCCGCCGCAACTTCTGAGAGCGTGACGGCGTTTACGAGCGCTGCGCGGTATGCAGTAAGTTCGCCTTCTGCCTGCTGCGGATATTTTTCATACAAATAATGCGTGGAAATGAGTTCAAGCACGGCGTCTCCGAGGAATTCAAGGCGTTCGTTATGGCCAGAGACTTCTCCGCGATGCTCGTTAAGGTACGAGCGATGCGTAAAAGCCTGCCGAAGCAGGTTGAGGTCATTGAACGCCACGCCGGCGTCCTGTTCAAATGAAGTAAAATCTTTGCTCATAGTATCCGCCGTGGCGGGAATTATTTTGTAGGTGCAGGCTTTGCTTTCTTTTCTTTGGTGTCAGTAGTAGAGATCGCTTGCATCGCTTTCTCGACTATGGGGAGCATGTCTTCGTAGAAGTTTAGGTCCAATACGTCCTTGATCTTAAACCAGCGCGCATCATCAAGTCCGCCCTTCTTCGCGAGTTCCACTTCTGTAAATGGCGACTGCGCGAGAAAATAAATTACATGTTTGCGTTTCTTTCCAGTATTCGGGTCCGAAGCAACGTATTCGTTCTCTCCCAGTCTTTCAACCGGAGTGATATTGAGACCTATCTCTTCTTTTATCTTGCGCACTACGCCAGCTTCCGGAGTTTCCTCAGGTGTGAGCTTTCCTTTAGAAAGCGTCCAGTGTCCGAAGATGTCATGCACGAGGGCAAGGTATATTTCTGCGCCGCTTTTTGCAAACACCACTGCGCCGACAAGACGCTCCACCGGCATTTCTTCATACGGAACATCTTTTTTCTTTTTTGAAACTTCGTCCTTGCCCGGTTCGCCAAGCTCTTTATACACCGCGCCAAGTACGCCGTTAACAAACCGGCCGCTGTTTTCGCTGCCGAAGGACTTTGCAAGCTCGATAGCTTCGTTGATAGCTACTTTTGCTGGTACTTTCTCACGATCAGAAAAAAGAAGTTCAAAGAGACCCAAGCGCAGCACATTTCTGTCTACCAGTGCGATGCGAGGAATCGGCCACTCAGGAGCAGCTTTTTCTATGATGAGGTCAAGGTCAGTTTTGCGACCGATGGTGCCAGAAAGAATCTCCTGCATAAACGGGAGATCTCCCGCGGCGGGAGCATGGTCAGCGGCGTTGCGCGCGAGCGCTTCAACCGCACTTTGCAGAGGCATAGTGCGGAAATCCCACTCGAAGAGTGTTTGGAGAACCACTGAGCGACTAAGATGTCGATTGGCCATTGTGTTGTGAAAAGAGCGAACGAACCGAACTTAGACCCAAGAACAAAGAGCAGTATTATTTCTGCGCCTCGGTCTTGTTCCCAACCTCGCGGCCTTCCTTAGCCGCTTTCTTCTGACGGCGCACGGTGCGTGCCTGTGCCTTGCCGGCAACATCCACGACCACACGAACGCGGTAGCGACCGCATGCAGGACATGCCCGATGTGACACGCGCGCGGCTCCACACTCACATGCAGTGAGCGTTTTAGCCTTGAGGGCGTGGTGCGACCGGCGATTGCCAGTCTGCGACCGAGTATGGCGCATTCGTACTACCATGCCCCATATATAGCACAGTGTAACGAAAAACAAAACCCCGCCAGTGTTGGCGGGGCTTTCTTGCCTTTCTATTGTTCTTTTGCTTTGTAGATGTTGCACTGCCTGGAATCGAACGGCATTTGCCGAAAGATACCCAAATGCGGACACTTCACAAGATGATCTTTAAACTTGAGCTTCGTTTGCCCTTCAGGCAATACGCAGTTCTTGCATAGTGGCGGTTTGCTGTTGCAGATCGCCTTTTCTCTGCGCGCGATTACATTACACAAATCGCGAGCCAGGGGTTTAGGTTCCCCATATGCCTCTGTAATAACTTCTTGTTTCCCCACCAAATGCCTCCTTGATGTATGGGGTTGCCGCATGTACACACGAAGAGCTTACTAGGTAGTAATGCTACGCCTCGCCTACCCTTAGGTCAAC
>JAGVKC010000057.1 GCA_020050775.1 Minisyncoccota bacterium | reverse complement strand
CTCCTGAATCGCAAAGCGATTCTTTCGAAACCCACGGTTTCGAATACCTTCCTCCGCGGGAAACAAATGTTTCCCGACCCCTTCTTCCGGTTCAATCCCGGTAAATACTGGAGCCAGCGGCCGGGATTGAACCGGCGACCTCCTCGTTACGAATGAGGTGCTCTACCAACTGAGCTACGCTGGCACTGCTCGCAAAACAATAGTCGCTGCACCCTTTTGTTTTGTGGAGCCGATGGCCGGAATCGAACCGGCGACCTACTCCTTACCATGGAGTTGCTCTACCATCTGAGCTACATCGGCGCGTGGGTAACAGTTACGAGACTAGCGTATTTTTTCCCAAAAATAAAGCTATGTAAGCCCTAGCGGTGCTATACTGCCGGTGTGGAAAAAGAAGAACTCAAGCAAAAAATAGAAGGACTTGAGGCCGCTATGCAAGCGCCGGATTTTTGGAGCGACCCACAGGCGGCGCAAACTCTTATTAAGGAACATCAGGCGCTTAAAGACCAACTGGAAGGCGGTAGTGCGTGGGAAAGGGGTGGCGCGATACTTTCTCTCGTGGCGGGAGCTGGCGGGGATGATGCTGAAGACTTTGCCCAGATGCTTGTGACGATGTATCGCAAATATACCGAAGGGCGCGGCTGGGGCATGAAAGTACTGCACGAAAATAAAAACGATCATGGCGGGTACAGAAATATTTCCATAGAATTAGAAGGAAAAAATATCTACGGCACACTAAAGAACGAATACGGCGTGCACCGTCTCGTGCGTATGTCACCGTTTAACGCTTCGCAAAAGCGCCACACGTCTTTTGTGCTTGTGGAAGTACTGCCGGTACTGCAGAAAGTATTCAGTATTGAAATTCCTGATGATGATTTAGACATAACCGTCGCGCGTTCAAGCGGTCCTGGCGGGCAGAATGTAAACAAACGCGAAACAGCTGTGCGTATTGTGCACAAGCCTACGAATATCTCCGCTCATGTAGACGGCGAACGCACGCAAGGCGCTAATAAAGAGAAAGCGCTCGCATTAGTCAAAGCAAAGCTTCTGCGACGCATGGAAGAAGAGCGTAAAGACACCATCGCTGAGCTTTCCGTAGGCGCTGGAAAGATAGAATGGGGCAACCAAATACGCTCGTACGTTCTTCACCCGTATAAGCTCGTCAAGGATCATCGCTCTAATATAGAAGTACGCGACGCCGAGGGAGTCCTAGAGGGAAACTTAGAGCCTTTTTTGCAAGCGGCAATACAGCCTGGTATATAAGAATATTTTGCAGCTGCGCTCGCGCAGGGTAGAATAGTAGGGTTGTGATCTATTACGATCGCGTATCCAAAATATACGCTGATAACTCTGTTCCCTGGAGGATGTCTCCTTCTCGGTGGAACCTGGCGAGTTTGTTTCGCTTGTGGGCCACTCTGGTGCCGGAAAAACAACCCTTGTAAAAATGCTTCTCGCAGAGGAGAAGCCTTCTGCAGGCTCAGTATTCTTCGAGTCTATCAATGTCCACGAAGTGCCGCTTCGCCGTATGGGCGACCTGCGTCGGAAGATAGGAACTGTGTTTCAAGATTTTCGGCTCCTTCCTACAAAAACCGCATACGAAAATATTGCATTCGCCATGGAGGCCGCAGGCCGCAGCGAAGATGATATACGCTCTGACGTACCTCATGTACTTGAATTAGTGGATCTTGCAGACAAAATGAATAATTTCCCTGACGAACTCTCCGGCGGGGAACAGCAGCGCGTTGCTATCGCGCGCGCTATTGTAAATCAGCCGGATGTTATCGTTGCAGATGAGCCAACTGGCAACCTCGACCCGGTAAATACTTTTGAAATCGTGCAGATACTCAAAAAGATTAACGATCTAGGCACTACTATTATTCTTACGACGCATAATAAAGGCGTCATAGACAGCTTGAAGAAGCGCGTTATTACTATGGATCGCGGCAAGATAGTGCGCGATGATAGAGAAGGTAAATACATACTATAACTATATGAATTGGGTAACTACAAAACGAGTACTGCGTGCAGGTTTCCTCAGCTTCTGGCGCAACGCCTTTGTGTCCTTTGCCTCTATTCTTGTTATGACGGTAACCCTTTTTACCGTAGGAACAACCATGTTTGCCGGCGTTATTCTCTCTTCGGCACTTACTGAACTTCGCGACAAGGCAGACGTGAATGTGTACTTCACTACGACCGCTACTGAAGAGCGCATATTAGAAATGAAGAGCTCGTTGGAAGCACTTCCAGAAGTAGCGCTCGTTGAGTATGTGTCTCGCGAAGAAGCGCTCGCAGAATTTCGCGAACGCCATGCGAACGATCAACTCACACTTCAAGCTCTTGAAGAACTAGGGCAGAACCCGCTTGGTGCAGTGCTAAACGTAAAAGCACGCGATATTTCTCAGTACGAAACGATAGCTAAGTTCCTCAACGAACAGCAGACACTCCAAACAGGAGCGGCTTCTATCATCGACAAAATTAACTTCTATGATGCAGCATATCGTGCGGCACTTGAGCGCTTGCAGAATATTACCGACTCTGCCCAGCAGCTCGGTCTCGTCATCATCCTCATACTGGTCGCTATGACTATTGCAATCTCTTTCAACACCTTGCGTCTTGCAATTTATACTTCGCGCGACGAAATACACGTGATGCGTTTGGTTGGCGCGGGTTCCTTCTATGTACGAGCACCATTTATGGTGGAAGGCATGCTCTACGGCATGGTGGCGGGGGTGATTACTCTTCTTATGTTCTATCCTCTAAGTTGGTGGCTTGGTGCTTTGACCGGTAACTTCTTCGGCAACATCAACATTTTTACCTACTACCTCACCAACTTCCTTACCTTCTTCCTCGTCATCATGGGCACCGGCATAGCGCTCGGCGTCATTGCTAGCTACCTTGCCGTAAGACGCTATTTAAAGATATAGGCATGAATACACGCCTGTTCACCATCGCTCGCTCGGAACTAAAGGTAGGGCCTTTACTTCTCTCGCTCACTCGGCGATAAATATAAGAAATCATGGCGGCACCAAAATACATCTTTGTCGTGGGCGGCGTTATGTCCGGCATCGGCAAAGGGGTAGCCACCTCCTCCATTGGGCTCATACTTAAATCAAAAGGCTTTAAGGTAACGACATTAAAAATAGATCCCTACATCAACGTTGATGCGGGAACCATGAATCCGACTGAACACGGGGAAGTCTTCGTTCTTGAAGACGGCTACGAGACCGACCAAGACATGGGGAACTATGAGCGTTTCTTAAATGAGACGCTCCCGAGTATAAACTACATGACGACGGGTCGCGTCTATCAAGAAATAATTCGCCGGGAGCGAAATCTCGAATACGGCGGCAAGAACGTAGAAGTAGTGCCGCATGTGCCGCTTGAAGTCATTCGCCGCATAAAAACCGCCCAAGAAGCTGCAAAAGCAGATATAACGCTTGTAGAAGTGGGCGGTACCATCGGCGAGTACCAAAGCATCATCTTCCTTGAAGCTGCGCGCATGATGAAACAAGAGGCACCTGCGGATGTTGCGGTTGTTATGCTCTCCTACGTGCCGATACCGAATAATATCGGGGAGATGAAAACCAAGCCTACGCAGTACGCTTCGCGCGAACTGAATTCCGCTGGACTCCAGGCCGATGTTATTCTTGCGCGCGCAGTCGTACCCATTGATGCGAAGCGCAAAGAAAAAATCGCTACTTTCTGCAACGTACGTCCAGAACGTGTTATCTCCGCGCCTGACGTCGATTCTATTTACGATGTGCCACTTAACTACGAGAAAGATGGCATGGGGGACATCATCTGCGATGTACTTGGTCTAGAACGCCGACCTACTGACCTTAGTCAGTGGACTGCGTTTGTAGAGAAGTCAAAGAATGGAAATGGCGAAGTCCACATAGCGGTAGTCGGAAAATATTTTGATACTGGAGATTTTGTGCTCGCAGATTCGTACATTTCTGTATTGGAATCCCTCAAGCATGCCGCTTACTACAGTGATAAAAAACTAAAAATATCTTATCTGGGTGCAAAAAATTTTGAAAATGGGACTCTGGCGCTTGAAGAGCTACAAAAATACAACGGAATCCTCATCCCTGGCGGTTTCGGAGAAACGGGTATTGAAGGGAAGCTCAAGGTTATCCAATATGCGCGCGAACAAAAGATTCCATACTTTGGCCTTTGTTATGGCATGCAGCTTATGGTTGTAGAGAGCGCTCGCAATGTTGCGGCACTTGTAGGTGCTAACACTACAGAAATAAACAAAGACACTCCGTATCCGGTTATTGCGGTTATGGAAAGCCAGAAAGAAAATGTAGAAAAAGGAAACATGGGTGGCACGATGCGCTTGGGTAGTTACCCATGCATATTAAAAGAGGGAAGTGTCGCAGCTACCGCCTATGGAAAAAAAGAAATAATCGAGCGCCATCGCCATCGCTATGAAGTAAATCCGCAGTATATTCCGCAGGTAGAAGCTACGGGCCTTGTATTCTCTGGCCGCTCTCCTGACGGCGTACTTATGGAAATTGCCGAACTCACAAAGGAACAGCATCCATTTTTCCTTGGCACGCAGTTTCATCCGGAATTTCTCTCGCGCCCATTGGATCCGCACCCACTTTTTAAGGCGTTTATAAAAGCTGCAAGTGAAAAAGAAGTTGAGATTTCAGGGTAATTCGGGTATCGTTCTGTGGTAATTGCCGGCTCGTCTAATGGTAGGACACTTGCCTCTGGAGCAAGGTATTGGGGTTCGAGTCCCTGGCCGGCAGCAAACTTAGATACCCTTCGGAATTTTTGGAACCGAGGGGCGCGCTTCGCGCGCTGTATGAAAAATCGGCGAGGAGGGCAAAGGATTTTTTCGGAGTGGCAAAAAGCGCGCGAGCGCGCAGGCGGGGGTTCGAGCCGACTTTCAGGAGAAAATCTCGTTTTGCTTCGAGATTTTCTCCTGAAGCGACAATTTCGGCTTGGTTAGCGTCTTTTATGAATGCACGGCAAAGTTCGAGCCAGCGATTGCCGTTTCGTTCAAAATCCTTCAATTTCTGCTCAAAATCAATTTT
>JAGVKC010000069.1 GCA_020050775.1 Minisyncoccota bacterium | reverse complement strand
TTTATTTTTGTGGACCAAAATGCGCTTAGTCAGCCCACAGGCAACGAAGGTCTTGTCATCCAAGACGAAGCTGTTGGAACTGGAGGGGTGGCAGAAGCAGGTAAGAGCATAACCGTGCACTACACCGGACGACTGGAAAACGGCACAGTGTTCGATACATCTGTCGGCCGTGAACCGTACACCTTTATGTTAGGTGCAGGAGATGTAATTGCCGGCTGGGACCAGGGGTTGGTTGGTATGAAAGTTGGCGGCAAGCGCTTGCTAATCATTCCGCCGACGCTGGGTTATGGTGCGATTGAGTACGGTCCGATTCCGGCAAACTCGACGCTAATCTTCGAAGTAGAACTTGTAAGCGTTCAATAAAAAAATCCGAAACGCCGCTCCGAAGGGGCGGCGTTTCATGTATATTGTCAGAATGAGACCCGTCTTCTATACGCAAGAAGTCAAAGCGCCCAATTCTCGAGCTCGCGCTGGCGCCATACATACGCCGCACGGCACCATGCAAACCCCAGCGTTCATTGCTGTTGGTACCAAAGCGTCTATAAAAGGCATCACGCCCGCGCAGTACCAGGAACTGGGTATTCAGTCTCTTATAGCTAACACGTACCATCTGTATCTTTCGCCGGGAGAAAGACTAGTTGAAGAAGCGGGTGGCGTAGGAAAGTTTATGGGCTTCTCGGGGCCTATAATGACCGACTCAGGAGGGTTCCAAGTATTTTCCCTTGGCGAAGGGTTTGGCAAAAAGCTGTCAAAATTTTTACCGGAAGAAGCTACACGCGAAGCTGGCGTAGCGCATTATGACGAAGAACTTGCCACATCTCACGGCAAGCTCGCTGTCATAGACGAAGACGGCGTATCGTTCACTTCGCACATCAACGGCTCGCTGCATCGTTTTACACCGGAGCGCTCCATTGAAATTCAGCACGCGCTTGGGGCAGACATTATCTATGTGTTTGATGAATGCACTGCGCCGACCGCGGATTATGAATATCAAAAAGAAGCTTCTGAAAGGACTCACCGCTGGGCAGATCGTTCTCTTAAAGCTCATCGTCGTAATATAGAAAAAAATAATCAGCAAGGCCTCTACGGCATTGTGCAGGGAGGCCGCTTTGAAGATTTGCGCATAGAAAGCGCAAAGACAGTAGGGGGCATGAATTTCGATGGCTACGGCATAGGCGGCTCTTTTAGCAAACATGACATCCTGGGAATTTTGGACAAGGTGAACGAGAATCTTCCGGAAGAAAAACCCCGACATCTCCTTGGCATAGGAGAGCCAGAAGATATATTCATTGGTGTAGCTGCGGGTGTGGATACATTTGATTGTGTGTTGCCCACGCGCAATGGGCGCACCGGCGGCATTTACACTAAAGACGGAAAAATACAAATCCCGAATGCAGAATATGTGAATGACTTTGGTTCGCTCGATCCTGGATGTGAATGTCCAGTGTGTAAAAACCATACGCGTGCATATATAAGCCATCTCTTTCGCACGTACGAAATGCTCGGTCCCGTGCTCGCCTCCATGCACAATGTATATTTTTTAACCAACCTTACGCGCACCATACGACAGTCGATACTGGACGGTAGGTTTGAGGAATATAAAGAAAGTTTCCTTGCACGATATAAAAAATAAACGGGCACCCTAAAGGGCGCCCGTTACAAGTGAGTTGTGTTCATCGTCCATAATGGCGGCGACGATTTTGTTCTCAAGCATTCTGCCAAGCCTAAGTGGCTGCAAGCACTTTTGGATGGCCTGTCGGTCTTCTTTTTCGATCTGCGATGGTGTTTTCGCAGGTCGCGCAAGAAGATCTTCATACGACATTGCTGCAATGGTGGGTGAGTATCCACGATTTCGGCTACCGATTCTTTGATGTAATCGGGTGCCAATCGCGTCTCCCACAGCACGCAACACTTCATTTATTGAGCGCAGGGCGGTTGTGGTCGGCGTGTGACGTGCTTTTTGTTGCTGATAGTACTGGCTGTACGTTTTTTCGTTCAACCGGTTTCTTTGGATGAAGAGTTGCAACAGAAGTCCGCCAAGACGAGCGGCAGTGGGGCGCTGGTTACGACGTCCACGAATGGGCACAACCTTTGCAGAAGGTTGCGTAATACGAGCTACAGCTTTCACGCTTTCCTCCTTTGTGTTGTCGCACAATGTTTGTATTTGTGTACTACTTCCAATTCAAATGTGATATAACGTTGTTCTAATGTCAATCTCCGGCACATTCAAAAATAAGTTTCCTCACCCTGGTAGGACAGCGAAGCTGCCTACGGGGCACGCAAGCCCAACCATATGAAATTTATAAACAAAGCTTCACATAAACCGGCTGGTGACCAGCCGAAGGCCATTAAGGCACTTGTAGATGGGCTCAAAAAAGGGGAGCGCCACCAGACGCTTCTGGGTGTAACCGGTTCTGGCAAAACCTTTACAGTTGCGAATGTTATAGAAGCAGTGCAGAAACCTACGCTTGTTATTGCACACAACAAGACGCTTGCTGCACAGTTAGCACAGGAATACCGTGAATTCTTTCCCGATGCGGCGGTTCATTACTTCGTGTCCTACTACGACTACTACCAGCCAGAAGCCTATATTCCAACCTCTGACACATATATAGAGAAGGAGGCACAAATAAACGAAGAAATAGAGCGCCTCCGACACGCCTCAACCCAGGCGCTGCTTACCCGCAAAGACGTCGTTATTGTGGCGTCTGTCTCCTGCATATACGGACTTGGTTCTCCAGCCGAATACCGCCGCGTACACATGGAGCTACGTCCAGGTATGAAAAAGAACAGAGCAGAACTCATTCGCGAGCTTGTCGCCGTATATTTCGAACGCACGACCGCGGACCTAACGCCTGGCACGTTCCGCGCGCTTGGAAATAGTATGGAAATCATGCCGACCGGCGAGCGTGTGCTCTATCGCATTGAATTTATGGGCGAGGAGATAGAAAAAGTTCGCGTCATAGATGCGGTTACGCGCGAAGAAAAAGAATCGCCAGGTTCGGTATTTCTCTTCCCGGCGAAACACTATGTGACGCCGGAAGACGAACGCACTCGTGCGATAGAGGGCATTAAACATGAACTAAAAGAACAACTCGCGAAGTTCGAGCGACAAGGAAAACTGTTGGAGGCAGAGCGCATCAAGCGTCGCACCAGTTATGATCTCGCAATGATACGCGAGATGGGCTACTGCAATGGCATTGAGAACTACTCAAGACACTTCGACGGCCGGAAGCCTGGTGAGCCTTCGTATTCGCTTCTTGCCTACTTCCCACACAAAAAGGACGGCTCGCCGGATTTTCTTACGGTCATAGACGAGTTGCACGTCACCGTGTCTCAAATAGGCGGTATGTACGCGGGCGACCGTTCGCGTAAAGAAACACTAGTGGAGCACGGATTCCGTTTGCCTTCAGCCGTAGACAATCGCCCTTTGCAATTCCATGAATTTGAAGAACGTGTGGGACAAGTTATCTACACTTCTGCAACTCCAGGGAATTACGAGCGGGAGAAAAGCGGCAAAAATATCGTAGAACAGCTTGTGCGCCCTACAGGCCTCCTTGATCCGATAGTTGATATGCGTCCGGTAACTGCTTCAGGAGATTACCAAGGACAGGTAAAAGATGTGCTCGATGAAGCTGCAGCGGTAATAAAGAAAGGAAACCGTGTGATGCTTACAACCCTCACTAAGAAAATGGCTGAAGACCTCACTGACTTTCTTAAAGCTCGAGGGTTTAAAGCGGCATATCTGCATAGCGACATTGAGACGCTTGAACGCATCACAATTTTGACCGACTTGCGCAAAGGAGAGTACGACGTACTGGTGGGTGTGAACCTACTTCGCGAGGGGCTAGACCTGCCAGAAGTGGAACTTGTGGCAATTCTTGATGCCGATAAAGAAGGGTTCCTACGCTCTGAGACTTCGCTTATCCAAACCATTGGCCGCGCTGCGCGTAATTCTGCAGGACGCGTTATTCTTTACGCCGACCAAGATACTAAGTCTCTCACTAAGGCAGTAGGCGAAACACGCCGCCGTCGCGCAGCGCAGGAAGAATACAACAAGAAGCACGGCATTACCCCGACAACTATTAAAAAGAAGATAAAGGATATTACAGACGAATTGCGCAGCGAACATGATAAGGCGATAGTAGCTATGCTTGCGGTAGATAAAGACTTGTACAAAAAGAACCCGCGCAAGTTCATTACCCAGAAACGCAAAGAGATGTCTGAGGCGGTGCAGAACCTGGACTTTGAAACAGCGGCGCTTATTCGCGATGAGATTTATTCCCTTACAGGCGGGGGAACCAAGGCTAAGAAGAAAAAGAAATAGCGCTATGTTATAGTGTTTGTATCTACCCCCTCGGAACAGCCGGAGGGGCTAGTTGCGTGAGAAAAAGTTTGTGTATCTCGTTCGAAAGGCCCAAAACAAGTAAAACCATGGAGGACTCAATTCACATAAAGGGAGCTAAAACCCACAATCTCAAAAATATAGACCTCATCATCCCGCGCAATAAAATGGTGGTCTTTACTGGGCTTTCCGGTTCTGGAAAGTCTTCTTTGGCATTCGATACTATCTTCGCAGAGGGTCAGCGCCGCTACATCGAGTCTCTTTCTGCCTACGCCCGTCAGTTCCTTCGCCAGATGCAGAAGCCAGACGTAGAAGAAATCACGGGCCTCTCACCAGCTATCTCGATCGACCAGAAAAGCCGCTCGAATAACCCGCGCTCGACCGTCGCGACCATTACTGAAATTTACGACTATCTGCGCATTCTCTATGCACGCGTCGGTAAACCGCACTGCCTCATCTGCGGGCGCGAAATTAAGAAGCACAGTAACCAGGAAATCATTGAGAGTATCATCGACTCTGTTTCTTCTTCCGTACCGAAGAAAACTCGCAAGGTCATGGGCGTTGATATTAATGACGACGTGGTGCGCATTTATGCCCCGGTCGTCGTGGGCCGCAAAGGAGAATATTACCAATTGCTCTATGATCTTTTGGGCAAAGGTTTTGAAAAAGTAAAAGTAGACGGTGAAGTAAAGAGCCTTCGCCAACAGATCATCCTCGCGAAGCACAAGAAGCATGACATCGATGTACTTGTAGATGAACTCTTGGTGTCTGATTTCAGTAAGGGCGCAGCAAACGCTGCTACGCGCCAAGCCTCTACAGAACGTCTTTCCGAGGCGGTAGAGCGTGCTCTCCAAGAAGCAGACGGCCTAGTGCGTATTGAAGATGCGCACTCTTCGCGTATCGTGTCCTCAAAATTTATGTGCGCATATGACGGTTTTTCATTCCCGGAAGTTGAACCACGCCTTTTCTCCTTCAATTCACCGTATGGCGCGTGCCCTGAGTGTAATGGCTTGGGCACTAAGAGCTTTTGGAGCGACGAGCCATGTCCATCATGTAAAGGCCTTCGTCTGCGCGCAGAAGCGCTCAATGTATTCCTTGAAAAAGAGAGCAAAGATCCCGAAGCTCCGATTCCTGAGCCGTCTGTGCGCGTAAAGCAAGGGCGTTTAAATATCGTTGAAGTAACTTCGCTTTCCATCCAGGATGCGTACGAATTCTTCGAAGGCCTCGCGCTTTCTAAAAAAGACCAGGAAATTTCTAAGACCGTTATTAAAGAAATCACTGCACGCCTGAAGTTCATGCTCGACGTCGGACTCGACTATCTTACGCTTGAACGCCGTGCCAACACGCTCTCCGGCGGGGAAGCACAGCGTATTCGCCTCGCATCTCAGCTGGGGAGCGGCCTTGTAGGTGCGTTGTATGTGCTGGATGAGCCGACCATTGGACTTCATCAGCGCGACAATGAACGTCTTATCAAAACACTCCTTAATTTACGCGATCTTGGCAACACCATCATCGTGGTGGAACATGACGAAGATACGATTTACGCAGGCGACTACCTGGTAGATATTGGTCCGGGCGCAGGCGTACATGGCGGCAACATAGTTGTCGATGGGTATCTTGAAAAACTTTTGACTGCAAAAAAGAATGACAGTAGTTCTGTAACGCTTGCATACCTGCGCGGAGAGAAGGCGATAGAAGTACCAGAAGAACGTCGCGAAAAGGACAAAGGCACTATAAAGATTCGTGGCGGCAAAATATTCAACATCCAAAATCTTTCTATAGATATTCCTCTTGGTCGTTTGGTTACCGTTACCGGCGTATCAGGCTCAGGCAAGTCTTCTTTCTTGTACGAACTGCTCTACGAAAATCTACGTGCCCGCTTCGATAAAAAATTCCGCACGAACAAAGTATTCAATGCTGCTTCGGTAGAAGGTATGGAGCACCTTACTCGCGCAATCCTCATTGACCAAAGCCCCATCGGCCGTACGCCGCGCAGCAACCCAGCCACGTACACCGGTGCGTTCACCTTCATTCGTGATTTATTTGCAGAAACAGGTGAAGCTCGCGCACGCGGTTGGAAGGCAAGCCGTTTCTCTTTTAACGTGCCACAGGCGCGCAACGGCGGACGCTGCGAGACCTGCGAAGGTAACGGGCTTATCGCCGTAGAAATGCACTTCCTTCCGACTGTCTACGTTACCTGTGATGTGTGCTTCGGAAAGCGCTTCACTAAAGAGACGCTCGATGTGAAGTACAAAAAGAAAAATATCTACGACATTTTGGAAATGACTATTGAAGAAGCTATTTTCTTCTTCAACGACATTCCAGCTATTTATGATCGTCTCAAGACGCTTGAAGAAGTAGGTCTTGGGTATCTCAAACTTGGACAGAGCGCTACAACCCTTTCCGGAGGCGAAGCGCAGCGTGTAAAGATTTCTGCAGAACTGTATCGTCCGCATCTACAGAAAACAATCTATCTATTAGACGAACCAACGGTCGGTTTGC
>JAGVKC010000067.1 GCA_020050775.1 Minisyncoccota bacterium | reverse complement strand
CGCGTTGTAGAGGGCGGGTGTGTCAGTGTTTGGAACACCAGCAAAAAAAGAAACTTCTGAAAGACCCTTGGTTTTTACCTCTGCTTGTAATGATTGGTAGTAAGAGCGATCTTTGGGAAGTGGCGAGCCGTAGAAGGAAGCTGAGAAGGGAACTCCTTTATTTTTTATTATGTGTAGTGCGCGCAAGAGCATATCTGGGCGCTTCGAAGGAGTCATGCGCGCCAAGAAAAGAATTGAATTCTTTATTCGCCCAACTCCAGGGTGTTCTTTAAACAAAGAAAGGTCGATCCCCACCGGCATGAGTACTGACTTGCGATACTTTGCGGTATACGAATGTCTTGAAGTACAAAACACTTTTGTACAAAACGCGGCTGCTAGGTCCGTTAGAATTGAACCTGCATAATGGTTGCGCCACAGATAGATACGCTTACCAAGAAGCTTCCAGAGCCAGCCGACAGCAAGAATATATTCCTGGTTCATGTGCACTAATACACTTTCGTAATTCTTACGTTCGCGCCATAGATATACAAAGAGACGCGCGAGGCGCGTCAGGCGCGACGTGCCCACTTCTTTGCCAAGCGAATATACGCGCACATTAGGCGGAAGCATATGCTCCCCTTCTCGTAAACAAATAACAGTTACGGCTTCAAACTGGCTAGCGAATTCGCGCACCCAGCCGTGATAGGCTCCTAGCACCGAATCATTACGGTCCATGACCTGTGTTACAAAAAGTAATTTCATACCAACGTACTTCTCCAGGCTTTAGCCCAGGCTTCTTTGCTAAGTAAAGACAGTGTGAGCGCGCTACGCGTACCGGAGGTAAGGATTTTTGTAACAGCGTCTGCCATTTCTTCTCTTGGGACAATCAGGGCACCCGCCTCGCGTGCAATACCGACATCTGGTGCTACTACCGGAACTCCCGCCGCAAGCGCTTCTATAATACTTGCGCCATAGCTTTCATGGTTAGACGTTGAAATAACCACGTCGGCTGTTTCTAGATGCGAAAGTGGGTCCTGCCAACCAGGGAATTCTATCGGCAGCCCCGTAGACTCTTTGCGCAAATGACTCTCGAGCGTCCCTGAACCCAAGAGCGTAAGACCTGCATCTATGCCAGCGTTGCGCACCGCACGCAGAACTTTAATCGCTCCGGCAGGATTTTTCTCTTCCTCAAACCGCCCGACCCAGAGTATGTGTTTTGCAAATGTTGTATGGGGGCGATGCGTAACTTTCTGGAAACGTTCTATATCTATATAGATTGGAAGTACATGGATGGGGACCTTCACTCCCATGTGGGTAACGTACGACTCTATTGTTTTTGATACTACCCGCACAGAATCAGCTCGGCGTAACACGAAGGCTGCAATCATTCGGCGCAATACACTCTGCGAGGAAAGGTCGGTGTGTACCTGCACATTTAGTTTTGCGCCCATACGCCAAGCAATATTCAAACCAACAAGGCCGCGCAAAAAAGGATCCTGCACAGTAACAACATCGAAGGTGCCGAGGATAGGGAAAGGTACCCACAAAGAACTGCGGCCCCAGTACACTACCTCCAGATTCTCTACCTGCGCTTTTTGCAG
This sequence comes from Minisyncoccota bacterium, assembly GCA_020050775.1. Classification (GTDB taxonomy): domain Bacteria; phylum Patescibacteriota; class Minisyncoccia; order Phycocordibacterales; family SBAW01; genus GWA1-54-10. The sequence continues at coordinate 2,768 of JAGVKC010000067.1, read as the reverse complement.
CAAGAAACGCTCATGCGCAGAAGTTCCTTCGCATATCATATTCTTATCTCCTGTAATCATTAAAACTTTCATGGCGTATGCAGCACAGAAGAGATTTCTTTAATAGTGGTATTTATGGAGAACTTCGAGAGTTTGCTGCGTGCAGCTTCAGCACGCGCACGTGCCGTCACAGGGTCTGACGAAATCTTTATAAGCGCAGCATGCAGAGCCTTCTCGTCATTTACGGGTATGAGAAGTCCTTCGGTGCCATCTTCAATTAACTCTTGGTTGCCCCCAACACGCGTGGCAACAATGGGCGTCCCAAGCGCTATCGCCTCAATAAGAGCGTGCGGAAGCCCTTCATAGGTTGAGTTAAGCACGAAGACATCCGCCGCTTTCACCCAACCGAGCGCTTCCGCGCGCGGTAAGTCCTTGGCAAGAAAAAACTGCCACGCGGGTTCTTGTGCGACTACGCGCTCTACCGCATCAAAATTTTTCCAAGGTACTGGTCTGCCCGAAGAAACTACGAGAAATCCTTCGGGTCGATGTGCAGGGAGCGTGTGCGCCAGCGCCAGGTCAATACTGCTATATATACGCACCACAGGTACAGAAGTCCACGCACTAACAATGCGTTTCATATATTCGCTCGGAACAACGACTTTCGTGGCACGACGCACGGTAAATAGTGCCAACGAGCGCAAAAATTCCACGCGCCAACCGTAGCGTTTGTGCTGGAACTCATCTAAAGAATCTTGCACGCCGAAGCGCTGTCGCGCCTGTTCCCATGCATGGTCTCCTGGAACACGAACGAAAAAAGGTTTGCGTAGAACAACTGCAGCAAGAGCTGCAGGAAATCCTACACTCACCGTGTCTTGTGCATACACGACATTGGCATGACGCGTCATGTGCATGCACTTAAAAAAATATGCTGCGTGGCGAAACACTTTAGGCAGATGTCTAACTCTACTAAACGGCAGGACGGACACCTCAAAACCGAGCGCCGGCAAGCGCTCTTCTAATAGCTTGGTATAGGTGGCCGGCCCACCACTCTCTGGCGGATATAGTCCTGTAGCAATAAGGAGACGCATGGCGAAATGGTAGCGCCTTTAGGCGCCAGAACAAAGTATAGAACTACGGGCTAAGAAATAAAGTTGCACCGCGTTCTAGTCCAACACTTTGGCGAATACCTTCTGGCGCATATCTCTTGCTATAAGATTCCAGTCGTATTTTTCAATCGCTAGGCGTCTTGCATGTTCGACAACTTTTTTTGTTTCTTCCGGATTCGCAAGAATACTCTGTACCGCCTCTGCTATCTGCTCAGGACTCTCTGTGTCCACCGCCCAGCCTGTAGGCTCTTTGCCAGGATTTCGCTTCGCGTCGAAAAGAAAATCTGCGATACCTCCTTCTTGTGTTGCAATGACTGGAATACCGGCAGCAAATGCTTCAATAAACGAATTACCCATGCCTTCAGAGCGGCTGGGGCGAACGAATATATCTGCACCGTGGAGTGCTGCTGGAAGCTGCGCATGATCTACGTGGCCCGCAAACTCAACTCGATCGCTGACGCGCAATGAGACAGCGAGGACTTTGAGCGCGTCATAGTCAGTGCCTATGCCTAGAATTTTGAACCTAACATCCTTCGGCAAGTGTGCAAGCGCTTTAATCACAAGATCGATGCCGTTTTTTCGTACCAATCGCGACGTGGTTATGAGCCTAGTACCTTGGTGGGCAATCGGCTCGCCAAGAAAACGTTTGGTGTCTACAGCGTTAGGAACAACTTCAACCAGGCCTGTGAACCCACTTTGTCGTGCCCACCTTACTAAAAATGTCGAGATGGTTTGTATGACGGTTGCGCGGCGGAACCCGTTATACAGAAAAGGTGATACAAGTCGGATGTACCAGCGCTTGAATACGTGCTCGAACGGGTCCCCGTCTTGGAGCGTCAGAACATACGGCGTTCTATCTCCAAAAAGGCGCAGCAAAGAAACAGGAAAGGCCATGTAGCTCATCATTGCCCACCAGGCATTGAAATGTTCTGCGTTGTGCAAACGTTGTGCAAAAAAGGCTGCACGCGGCACATACAGTATTTTTGAAATATACGAGGAACCAGAACCGACTCTATGTACTGTAATATTGCCTATTTTTTCCATGCGCGCCGACTCTGCGTCGAAACGCATAGTAACCATGTGGAATTCAATATCCGAAATGCGGTCAGTAATTTCTTTTATAGCCACTTCTGCTCCGCCTACATGCGGATAGTACGCAAGTGAAAATATGAGAACTTTTTTCATGCCCGAAGTGAGTCTATGTAGTCTTTTAGCCCTCTTTTTGTTTCCCAACCGAGCGCTTTAGATTTTGTGATATCTAAAGATGCTTCCATGCGGTTCCCTTTGCGCTCTGGCAGCATCTGAATCTCACCGCCGAAAAAAGCTGCAACATCTAGCACGGAGAAGCTTTCTGTTGCGCCGAGCCCAAACTCATCGCCTTCTCCTTTCTCACCCACCAGAATCAACCCGTCCACAATGTCATCAACGTGGGTAAAGATGCGGCGCTGGCTGCCGGGAGCGACCACGCCTAGCGCTTCGCCCTTGCGGCGCTTTTGGTTGAAAATTTCTATGACCGTTCCGTACGCTCCTGCACGCTCGCCTGGACCGTATACGTTATAAAAATACGTCACTGCAAATGGAAGCGAGAACCAGGCGCCATAGTTGCGCACCAACTCAGTGTTGCTTGCTTTGGTCCACGCATAGGGACTTTGGTCGCGGCCCAGGCCGCCATCTGCAAACTTT
>JAGVKC010000082.1 GCA_020050775.1 Minisyncoccota bacterium | reverse complement strand
GGTGATCGCAATTCTCTGTCTTGTATAGACAGATAGCTTTTGAGAGCGTTGCCGCACAGACGTCATCTCGAAGCTCCTTTTTAGAACACATTGGAAGGAACGCGGTTTACACAAGATTGAGTAGTCTATCTCTCTTATATCAGATGAAGGAGATATGTAAACCTTTCAGGAGCCTGACGGGTGTGGAGAAGTAGAAAGGGCGCCGCGACTCATGGTGAGTGCGGCGCCCGTTGTTAGAATCCAAACATGGAAGAGATGAACTGTGTCATCCCGTCGCGTATCGCAGCGGAGCAGTAAGCCGAAGCATCCGGCGCAACTCGCTGCATCACTGCCCAATAGACTGCGACAATGAATGCACAGGCTGTGCATCCTGCGAGCGTGTAAATGAACACGGCTCCTTGTTTGTCATACGCACGTTTGGTTTTTAGGCGGATACGTTCTTCGATGACCGCCACTTTCGTTGAAGTACTCATATTGAGACTCGCTCCTTTTGACTTAAGTTGCCTGAGGTTGCGACGTCTCCCTGTCCTTTTATATAATATATTAAAACACTCGATTTGTCAATGAGTTCTTTGTGAAGCTGCTAGCGGCTTATTCTCATTAACAATTTATGCAGTATCCAGGGTGGTTTGCAGGCCGGCTACTATGTGACCGGCACGGGCCCGAGATGCAGTAATACAATGCGCTGTAGTAATCGAAGTTAGACGCCCAGGATTCGTTTGGAATCGTACAGGTGGATGGGGTTGTGCAAAAACGGATGCTAATCTGCTGGACCGGGGCTTTCGGTTCGTATGCGAGTTCCGCCGCTGACCAGGTGTCCCAGTCATAAACACTGCCAGGCCAAGGCGCATCCGGCCATGTACCAGAAGTACTCAGGTATGGCTCAAGTCCTGGAGGAAGGTCGCGACCCGTGTCCGGTGGGTAGGAGCCTTTGTCGAGAGCGTATAACTCTAGGGATTTATGGAGGCTTGCGAATTCTGCTTTCGCGCGCGAATAGTAGGCTTTGCCGCGCACATTAATAATCGAAGGGATGAGTATGGCCGCAAGCATGCCAATAATCGAGATAACCATCAAAAGCTCGATAAGGGTAAAGCCGGAATCCCCGGTATGACCCATACGGCGGTTGTAGAAGAGCTTTTTGCCAGTCATGCGCGACAGAAGCGCGAAGGCTAGCACTGCGCCCATGGTTGCTATAAGCGGCGTGCGCAGTATTTCAGGAAATACCCCAAGCCACTGTGAGCCAACAAGGGAGGGCGGCACAAGCGTATAGAGGAAGGCCACTGTCTTGCCCATCCTTGTGGTTGGGTACCACCGCTTGGTTTTTCCAGAAGCCATTGTGTCTTCATTCTACGCCCCTTGTGGGAAGTCGTTTCCTTGCGTGTGGATAGGTTCTATGGTGCAAATCGACGGTGTGGATAAAGTCCCCACGTAGTGGGGCAAAGTGCCATATAATACACAAGTAGTGGGACAAAGTGGGAGATTATAAAACGATGCTCATTGGCGAATATTTACACACACTGGACAGCAAGAAGAGAATTTCTCTTCCGTCGAAATTCCGCAAAGAAGTCGGACGAAAAATCGTCATTACGCGCGGCCTCGACTCTTGCCTCTTTATGTTTCCGGTTGGTGCATGGAAAAATATCGCGCAGAAACTTGCAGCCCTTCCGGTCGGCCAGGCAGACACGCGCGGCATGAGCCGATTCCTCCTGGCGGGCGCAGTGGAAACAGAAGTCGATGGTGCAGGCCGCATCCTCATCCCAGACTTTCTCAAAGAGTTTGCCGACCTTAAGTCTCGCGTAGTCTTGGCAGGTGTTTCGGATCGCATTGAAATCTGGAATGAGAAGACCTGGGAAGAATATAAGCGCCGCATTGAAAAAGGCGCTGACCAGATGGCACAGACTCTCGGCGAAATGGGCATCCTCTAGAACCTTCACACATGAATACTCGAACTTTTATCCCTACTCGTGCACAGCAGCGTCCCTTTCAAGAGGAGGACGGTACTGCGCGCGAGCAGGGACTAGGGTTTGAGAACGCGGGACACACGAGCGTCATGGTGCGCGAGTGTATGGATGCACTCGCACTAAAAAAGGGAGATGTAGTTCTTGATGCTACTGCCGGATTGGGCGGCCACAGCGAAGCACTTCTTTCTGTAGCCGACGTCACCGTAATTTCACTAGATGCTGACCTGCGCGCAGTTGCAGCGAGCAAAGCGCGCCTCTCGAAGTTCGGTGAGCGCTCGGTTGTACTTAATGCTAATTTTGCTGACCTTGCGTCAACACTTGCATCACACGGCATCACAACAATAGACAAAGCGCTTTTTGACTTGGGGTGGAACCGCACACAACTTGTTGGTAGGGGGGTTTCCTTCCTTCGCGATGAACCGCTTCACATGGGCTATAGCGAGCTGCCTCGTTCTGGGTTTACAGCCGCACAGGTTCTAAACGAGTGGAGCGAAGAAGTGCTGGCAGATGTTTTTTTTGGATACGGCGAAGAGCGCTATGCGCGACGCATCGCTAAAAAAATAATCGAAGCACGCAAAGAAAAACCGATAGACACAACCGCGCAACTTGTTGAAATTATTTCCGCTGCAGTGCCCGCTGTGTACCGCAAAGGTAGTCTGCATTTCGCAACGCGCACGTTCCAAGCGCTGCGCATCGCAGTTAACGATGAACTTGGTGCTATCGACTCTGGCGTGCGCGCCGCATGGAAACTGCTTAATTGCGAGGGGGCTATTGCCATTATTTCATTCCATAGCATCGAAGACCGCCGCGTGAAGCACCTTTTTGCAAAATTCGCTAAAGGCGAAGGACGCCTCGTCTACAAAAAACCACTGACCCCATCGGAAGTCGAAATCAGCCAGAACCCCTCAGCCCGCAGCGCTAAACTGCGCGCCATAACAAAACCATGCCTAGACGCCTAACTTTTTTCTCATTCTTTGACCTGTATGCAGCCCGCGTGGCGGCAATTTTGGCAGGCCTATGCGCGCTGTGTGTCTTCCTATACGGAGCATTCCTCCTAGGAGCAGTAGCCCACGCTGCAAAACAAACTGTGACGCAGCGCGAGGCAGCCAAACTCACCCGCGAGATAAGCACGCTCGAGGGGGAATACCTCTCTAAAACAAAGGTGCTTACTGCTCAAACTGCGAGGGATATGGGCTTCGTTGCTCCTATCGCTGTAAGCACAGTGCGTCTGGATACTCCTATACTTACTCTTAATTCTCTGAGGTAACATAGGGGAAGTATGAATCTCGTTGAAACCTTTTTTGGTGCGTGCCTGTGCACTCCAAAATAAGTCGCATACTCCAATCAATCATGAAAATTCGGCATTATCATTCGTTCGGTAACGTGGCAGGGAGCGGTATATCCGCGACCTGTTTCTAATGGGATGAAGAGCGGTAATGCGCGTTTTATAGGACGTGTGCGGTTTCTTGCTATTATGTGCGCACTGGTTGCCATATTAATCATAGGCAAACTCTACGTACTGCAGGTGCTACATGGGGACGAATATGCACGCAAGGCAGACGCCCAAGCAACAAAACTCAGCGACCCATTGCTCAATCGCGGCTCCATTTATTTTTCAGATAAAGAAGGAAACTCACTCCTTGCAGCAACATTAAAAGAAGTCGCGTCCACAACCGGAAATCAGCGGTTTTATCCAGGCGGCTCGCTTGCGGCACATGTCTTGGGTTTTGTTGCGTATAACAATGACAACGAACAAAAAGGCCGCTACGGCCTGGAGCGCTACTACGAGCAAACGCTTTCTCGAAGCGGGGAAAGCTTGTACTCGAACTTCTTCGTGGAACTCTTCGGCGGCGTAACAAGTGCACTTGAAAGCAAACCTCAAAAAGGAAGTCTTATTACCACGATAGAACCTACAGTGCAGGCAGAACTTGAGCGTACGCTTCTTGCGTACTCTTCAAACTGGAATCCTAATCTTATGGGGGGTATCGTCATGGATCCAAACAACGGAGAAATAGTCGCCATGGCGACGTGGCCGACATTCAACCCTAATGAGTTCAACATAGAAGATGATGTAGCGGTCTTTGGTAATCCGCTTATCGAGAGCGTGTTTGAAATGGGTTCCATTATTAAGCCCCTAACAGTTGCAGCAGGCCTAGACAGTGGTGCAATTACAGAAACCACCACGTACAATGACCAAGGCTCCATAACGGTGGATGGCAAAAAGATTTCTAACTTCGACGGCGTAGCGCGCGGTGTCGTACCTATGCAAGAAATTCTTAATCAATCTCTCAACCTGGGTGTTTCGTTCATTGCAACCAAAATGGGGTATGCCCAGATGCGCGAATATTTTCTTGAGCGTTACAAGCTTGGGGAAGAAACAGGCATTGATCTCCCGGGCGAAGTGCGCGCGCTTACACAAAACCTTGAGAGCAACCGCCAAGTGGAATTCAACACCGCGTCCTTCGGACAGGGCATAGCGCTCAGCCCGGTTGAGACTATCCGCGCGCTTGCGACCCTGGGGAATGGAGGAAAACTAGTTACCCCGCATGTTGTACGCGCTATAAAAGAAGAAAACGGCATCATCCGTGAACTGGGTTGGGCAGACGGCGGACAGGCACTTTCTCCAGAAACCTCTACGCGTATTAGCCGCATGCTCACTACTGTGGTCGACGAAGCTCTTGCAGACGGGACATACAAGCTGGCGCGCTACAGTGTAGCTGCTAAAACAGGCACAGCCCAGATTGCGAACCCCTCCGGCGGGGGCTACTATGCAGACAGATATCTGCACAGTTTCTTCGGCTATTTTCCAAGCTACGAGCCGCGCTACATTGTGTTTCTGTATGCGCGCGAACCTAAGGGCGCCTCATTTGCCTCGCAGACGTGGGCAGAGCCGTTTAGCGACCTTACGCAATTTTTAATTAATTATTACCAAATACCTCCTGACCGATAACCATGCGCACGCTTTTCAAACATATAGTTGTATACCTCCTGCGTATTGAAGCGCGCGCCGTGTTGCGCAAATATCGCCCGCGCATTATTGCTATTACAGGCTCTGTCGGCAAAACGTCTGCCAAAGATGCAATTTATAGCGTTGTTAAAAGCGGCGCGCACGCGCGTAAAAGCGAAAAGAGTTTTAACAGCGAGATAGGTTTGCCGCTCACTATTTTAGGCTGTCCAAACGGCTGGAGTAATCCTCTGCGTTGGTTGCAGAACCTTTTCGATGGTTTTGTCCTTATTATGTTCACGTCGCCTTACCCAGAGTGGCTAGTCCTTGAAGTCGGAGCAGATAGGCCCGGAGACATTTCTTCTCTCTCCAGCTGGCTCGAGGTAGATATTGCGGTCATTACCAGGCTGCCAGAAGTACCAGTGCATGTGGAATTTTTTGACTCACCAGAAGCAGTCATACAAGAGAAAGCCGCACTTATAGACACTATTAAACCGGGGGGCACTCTTATTTTGTTTGGCGACGATGAGCGCACTAAAAACTTAGAAAAGCGTTTGCCTGCACCGGATGCGCGCATCATTACGTTTGGGTTTGCGGAAGGTAACGACGTACGGGCGCAGCATGTCTCTTTCATGCGTGAAGAAGGGGAGGAAAGCTGGCCGGTTGGTATCGAAGGCCATATTTCAATTGAAGGAACTTCTGTTCCGCTGCCAATTACTGGTTCCATCGGCTCCCATGCGTTTTTGCCAGCGCTCGCGGCAGCGGCGGTCGGGTATTCTCTCGGTAAGAACCTTCAGGAAATTACAGAGGCAATGCACAGCTATGAGCCACCCGCAGGGCGTATGCGTTTGGTACGTGGGATAAAGAATACTCTTCTTATAGACGACACCTACAACGCCTCTCCTGCAGCTACCGTTGCCGCGCTCGATGCGCTCACGCTCGTCGCGCCCAAGGGAAGACGTATTGCGGTTATAGGCGACATGCTGGAACTTGGCAGGCTTTCGTTTGAGGAACATCGCAAAATAGGGCGCCACGCCGCAGGAGTAGTCGATCTTCTTATTACAGTTGGCTTCCGTGCTCGCAGCATCGCAGAAGCGGCGTTGGATAGCGGTTTGAAAGATGGACAGATTTTACAGTACGAAGATTCGCAAAAGGCAGGCAAAGAATTAGAAGAACTCATCAAAGAAGGGGACTGCATATTACTTAAGGGTTCACAATCTACGCGTATGGAAAAAGCGGTGGAGGAGTTGATGGCAGAGCCGCTTCGTGCGTCTGAACTATTAGTGCGTCAGGATGCAGAGTGGAAGAGGAAATAGAGACATGCTATAACCTGTGCGGAACAGCACAGGAGAGAAGCGTGGCTCAGAATAATGCAGAGATGCTGCAAAAATTGAGAAGTTTGCGGAACGGAGAAAAAGTCATAGCAGGGAGCGTTTTCGCAGAGGTTGTGCGTGTAGACGAGGAGAACCTCACGGTCACTGTGAAAGCAGGAAAGATTGAACGGCCGTTTCCTATTTCAGAAATCGAAAAGATGTAACTTTGAAGCGCGGAGGGATATTCCTCCGCGCTTTTTATTTGCACTTCAGGTGCACTGTGCTATAAAAACCGCAGACACACAGGAAAGGAACTGTTTGAAATGGTCTTTAATCATCGAGCTCCGGCGGGTCATTCGAAAAAATGGAAAGATAGCCCCGAGCGGATGAAGCTCCTGGAAAAGCTACATACGTTTTGTGAGAACGAAGAAGTTATCGTAGCTGGCGGGGCAAAGGGTACGGTGGATCGCCTCGTTGAAGAAACGGCAAGTCTGATGATCTCGTTCGGTAAAAAGCCGTCACAGGCGTTCAGCGTGAGCGTGGTAGAAAAAGTGAATACATAAGAATTGGCGCGGGACTTAGGTCCCGCGCTTTTTGTTTATGTTCTTTCAGTGGTAGGAGTTTGGGAGGGCTTTACAAAATAATATTGCATGATATAATTTATTCCAGATTTAAACATAGCTGAG